>JAFZQZ010000043.1 GCA_017620135.1 Bacillota bacterium | reverse complement strand
TTGTAGAGAAGCGAAATGGTTTTGATGGAACACCTATGACTTTAGAAGCAATTGGAAATATGATGGGTGTTACGCGTGAACGGGTTCGACAAATAGAGAATAAAGCTTATCGGAAAATCAAAACACGTGGAAAAAAAGAATTTTTAGAATACCTGGGATCTTCGGGTAGAACTGATAATGAGACTAAACCACATAGAAAAGCCATTCAACAGTTAGATATACAAAAAAATAAAGATGAGAAAACGGCAATCTATGATCACGAAGATTCTGTTATTCTAGAGGAATACGATTTCGAAGAAAATTCCTTTTCGAGAGGGAAACAAGTAGTTGAAGAGCCAATAGAAATGTCAATTCCTATACTTAGGAAAACCAAAAGTGAATATCGGGGAAACACAGTAGAAAGAAAAACTAATAATCAATTACAGAAGCCAGTGGATCCTGTTTTACTTAAATCAGAAAATAGACCACAGGCTAACATGAAAAATATATTCATGACTGACCGTGAAAACATGCAGTATTTGAATAAAAAACCTAATGATAAACAAGTAGATAAAGAGAAGCCAAATAAACTATCTGATATATACTCTAGCGATAAATTATTAATGCATTTTTTGAATGGGGGTAGTACATCAAGCAATAATTTAACAGGGGATTTAAAAACGGAATCACAATCTGTTAATCGCATAGAACAGCAGACCGAATTCAAGGTTCAGCAAGGCATAATTCATAAAGATTTATCATATAATAAGACGGTTAATGAGAAAAGACATGAAGATATCTATTCTTCTACAGAAGACACTAAAGAACATCAAGAGAAAAGAACACCTTCAATAAACCAAGATAAAGGATTAGTTCAGTATATTCGAAAAAGTATAAAATGCTCAAAATGCAATTCGCCTATGTATTTGGCAAAAGGCCGAACAGGTAAGTATTATTTGAAATGCTCTTCGTGTTATAATACAGCGCTACTAAATTATGGCTTTGTCAATGAATATATAAAGAATAATAATGTATTATGTCCGGAACATAAATGCTTATTGCGTGCAGGAGTAAGCAAATACGGAATATATGTACGATGTAAAGCAGGGCATTTTTTGCCGCTTGATACAATCTAGATAGTGTTTATAAAGTGGGACTGGGAGAAGAAAAGCAAAATTCTTAGAGAATAAGACGAGGTAATTATATGATCAGTCTGGTAAAAGGAGATATCACAAAAGATCATAACGTTCAAGCTATCGTGAACGCAGCAAATCAGTCACTTCTTGGTGGTGGCGGAGTAGATGGTGCTATTCACAGAGCAGCTGGACCAAAATTGCTGGAAGAATGTCGGAGGTTGAATGGATGTACAACTGGAAACGCCAAGATAACCAATGCATATAATCTGCCTTGTGAGCATGTGATTCATACAGTAGGTCCGATTTGGAACGGAGGATTCCAGGGAGAAGAAACATTGCTTTCAAAATGCTATGAAAACTCCTTGAAGCTTGCCGTCAAGAATCATATCCGGACTATCGCATTTCCCTCAATTTCAACTGGAGTATACGGCTATCCAGTTGAAGACGCAGCGCGAGTAGCCTTACATACGGTAAATTCATTCCTGTCTGATCACTGGCAGGAGATAGATGAAGTCAAATGGGTTTTGTTTGATGACAGAACTTATCAAGCATATCAGAAGGAATTAGACAAACTGCGTAATGCTGGAGAACTGTATATAAATAAGATGCTTCAAAATTCAGCTGTAGCAAAAGCATATGGAGATGCAATGGATCTTGGAAATCTCATGACAATTGCACCACATAAAAAGCGATATTATTCACGTTACGATATCAACTGGCTGATTGATGAGATCGACTTGGGAAAGAAGCATTCCTATGTTACTTTCTGGCATGAGAATGCAGGTTATGAAAATGGTATCTTTTCCCAATGGTATCACGATCCAGGTTGTCCAATCATCATTAATGGCAGAGAATATCTGACAGCGGAACAATACATGATGTCAGAAAAAGCGTTGCTGTTTGGTGACCTGGAATCCTACAGTAAGATTATGAGCGAGCCATCTCCTCGGAAATGTAAGCAATTGGGGAGAGGTGTAAAAAACTTTGATCAAGGAATATGGGATACAGCTTTTAGAGAAATCCTCTTTCATGGCAATCTTGGGAAAGCCCAGTCCGACATTCAGTTTCTTTCAGCATTACTCGATACGGAAGATGCAGTTCTCATAGAAGCAAGTCCCTACGATGATATCTATGGGGCCGGAATTGAGAAACAGGACCTTCTTACCATAGATGGGGAATTGAAAGTTCATCCTAAGAACTGGCATAAAGAAGGATCTAGCAAGCAGGCAGAAAACAATCTTGGTTTTGTGCTAATGGGAATCAGAGATCTATATAATGATTTGATGAGATGACCTAATACCCATCCAGACTATTCGTCAAATCAACCTTAAACGAATATATAAATGAATAACAGCCACTTATCACACCAAAGCCAATGGTTAGATAAGTGGCGGTAGTTCTTTTGTTGAGGAGCGATTGTTCAGGCAAAGACCGAACCTATCCGGATTCTGGAAGTCATCATTCCGGGGAATGAGAGCCACTGATTCCGGATTTCCTTTCAAAATGGAAGATCTTCATTTAAGAAGTCTTCATCAATAGGTGTGAAGTCATCAGACTGCGGAGCAAGTGTTCGTGTTTGATGATGGGCATTCGAATTCTGTGTTGGTGTTGAGTATTCCGGGCTCCGTGACACCAGTGTCCGGCATTTTGGAAACCGGCATTCCGGGAAATAGGAAACTGTAATTCCGGGAATGGGAAACCACTATTCCGGTAATGGAAACTAAACATATGACGTCTTAGAATTATGACATGCGCCGTCATGGCGTAAATAATTCTAAGGAGGTCGTTCATATGACCAAGTACCGAGAGATCTTGCGCCTGGCAAGCCTGGGTCTCAGTCAACAAAGCATCGCTGACAGCAGCGGTGTATCCAAGAAAACGGTTAATCGTGTGCTTAAACGTGCCAAAGAGCTCAGCATCTTTTGGCCATTAGAAGCCAACGAAACCGATGCCGTCCTTTCGAAGAAGTTGTTTCCAACCACACAGGAGCAAGCGTCATCAACAAAACGGATGCCTGACTTCAACTACATCCAGAAGGAACTGCTCCGAAATGGTGTCAACAGGAAGCTCCTCTGGACAGAATACCTGGAGGAATGCCGCCAGTCCGGCGACGATCCCCTAATGTATTCCCAGTTCTGCTATTACATCCAGCAGGATGAACAGAAACGCCGTGCTACGATGCATATCAACCGAAAGCCCGGTGAGCAGATCGAGGTCGATTGGGCCGGAGATCCTGCTCAGATCACCGATCCAGATACCGGTGAGATCATCCCGGCATTTCTCTTTGTAGGCGTTATGACGTACAGCCAGTACCCTTACGTTGAAGCCTTTATCGATGAGAAACAGCGTGCCTGGATCACAGCTCATGTACATATGTATGAGTACTTCGGCGGTGTTACCCGTATCCTGGTTCCGGATAATACCAAGACAGCTGTGATCCATAACAATGACTGGTATAATCAGGAACTCAATACCATCTACCATGAGATGGCGGAGCATTATAACACAGCCATCATACCGGCCCGTGTCCGTGCTCCAAAGGATAAGCCTAATGCTGAGGGATCTGTGGGTGTCATCTCCACCTGGATCACCGCGGCACTTCGTAATGAACAGTTCTTTTCGCTGGCTGAATTAAATCAGGCCATCCGCAAGAAGCTGAAGGCATTCGTGAATCGACCCTTCCAAAAGAAAGAGGGTACCCGGTACGAGATCTTCCGCGACGAAGAACTGCCATTACTGGCCAAGCTGCCGGCTACCCCTTATGAACTGGCGGAATGGAAACAAGCCACCGTTCAGTTTAATTATCACATATCCGTTGACGGAATGCTATACTCCGTCCCTTACGAATTCATCAAACGCAAGGTGGATGTGCGGGTAAGCGACACTATCATTGAGATCTTTTACAATCTCAACCGCATTGCCTCCCATCGCCGTTTATTCGGCCGCAAGGGGCAGTACAGCACCGTTACGGAACACATGCCGGCCGACCACCAGGCATATCTGGAATGGAACGGCGACCGTTTCCGTAAATGGGCAGAGCGGATCGGAAACAATACTTGCAAGGTTGTTAACGCGATCCTTGCCTCCCAGAGGGTTGAGCAGCAATCCTACCGGAGCTGTATGGGGCTTCTGAAGCTGGCAGATAAGTATTCTGACCAACGATTGGAAGCAGCATGCCGAAAGGCGCTCTCCTATACAGCCAGCCCGAGCTACAAGAGCATTAAAAACATCCTGGCAGCCGGGCAGGACAAAACCGACACGGAGTCTCAGGCTCCCACTGCTGCATCAACTCAGAACAACCACGCCATTACTCGCGGCGCTGACTACTACAGGAGGTAAGTATCATGACCAATCAGAGTACCATCGATAAACTCATTGAAATGCGCCTGACAT
This sequence comes from Bacillota bacterium, assembly GCA_017620135.1. Lineage (GTDB taxonomy): Bacteria > Bacillota > Clostridia > Lachnospirales > Bianqueaceae > RUG760. Next base: position 37,068 of record JAFZQZ010000043.1, on the reverse strand, counting down.
CTATGTCCGATGCCTTTATCACCCAGATGGATGACCCTAAGATGAAAGACGTTCCTTTCGAGGATCGCTTTGGTCTGCTGGTCGACATCGAATACAACAACCGCAAGAGCAACAGCCTGAAGCGCCTCATCAAGGGCGCCGGATTTGACCAGCCGGAGGCCTATATCGCTGACATCAACTATACTTCCGGACGGAAGCTCAACCGAAGTCTGATCGAAAGGCTGGCAACTTGCGAGTACATCACAGAACATCGGAACCTGTTCATCACCGGTGCTACCGGAAGTGGAAAGACCTACATGGCCTGTGCTTTTGGCATGGAAGCCTGCAAACAGCGATACAAGACAAAGTACGTTCGTCTGCCGGACCTACTCCTTGAACTTGATCTGGCACGTACAGACGGCAGCTACAAAAAGGTTCAGGCAAAGTACGCTAATCCGATCCTGCTCATCATTGATGAATGGCTCCTGCTGAAACCGACTGAGGCTGAACAACACGACATTCTGGAACTGCTGCACAGACGGAGAAAGAAGTCCTCTACGATCTTCTGTTCTCAGTATGACCCCAGCGGTTGGTACGATCAGCTTGGCGGCAATGACAGTCCGCTTGCCGAAGCTATTCTCGACCGCATCAAGCATGATGCCTACAAGATCAACATCGTTCCGACCGATCCTACCAACTACCGCTCCATGAGAGAAGTATACGGACTGGATCCTGCATTGAGCGAATAATGCAATCTATTAACTGGCGTCCCCATCCCGGAAAGCTATTTCTCCGGGATGGCGGCTCCGCCGCATAGATACCGGTTTCCTCAGGCCCGGACTTGCGGTTTCCAGTCCTCCGGACAGGCGGTTTCACCGCACCGGTATATCCAGGTGTTTGATAGCCTGCTCCGGCAGGGGCAAAATCAGAATTCACAGTGGGTTGATTGTTCTGTTGATTCTGACTGCGACTCTCGGCAAAATACTGTTCTGTGGCGATAATATCAGTGGTGATGCGCTTATGACCATCCCGATCAGTATAGCTGTTGTTTCTTAGCTCTCCAACAATAGCAACCTGCATACCTTTTCGGAAGTACTTTCCCGCGAATTCGCCACGATTTCCAAAAGCTACAATGTTAAAGAAATCAGCTTCCGGTTCTCCGTCCCGCTTGAAAGGACGGCTGACAGCGAGAGAATAACGGCCAACAGCAGTACCAGGATTGCCTTGAGTGTATCGGACTTCGGGATCACGGGTCAGACGACCCATAAGTATTACTTTATTCATATTGTACCTCCGTTTGATTTGATTATAAATTTATCGTAACAATCTGTTAAAGAGCAAAGATTGCGATAACAGCGAGTAATATAAAAAATCCAATGAAATATGCTGCGATGGCTTTGTTGTCAGATTGTTTTTTCTTCACTTCCAGTTCTTTCATCCGGATTCTTTCCTGTTGCTGCAGCTGCATCGGTGTAAGCACGGCTTGATTAGCCAATTCTTTCTGACGGATGACCTGTTTAACTTCTGCTTCTTTGATCCTGGATTCATCGCGGTAGGTATAATTGTGATTATAAGTTTTGGTAACATTCACAATATAGGTGCCGTCCGATCTTAACTGTGACCCGCAGTACTGGCAGTAGGTAATGGGATTTTCTATATTGACTCGGAGTGGAGCACCGCAAGCCGGGCAATAGATTGCTTTTATTTCCATTCTGGGTTAACCTCCACTTTGACGCATAGTGCTTTCTTTCTTATATGCACTGAAAAGCAGATCAAATACATTTCTGGCATATATCAGATCAAGCAGATACTGTTCCTGCGCAGTAGGAAGATCTTCATCGATCGGGATATAATTCGGATCACCGCTTTCATAATTCAGAAGGTCTTTCAGCAACTGGTCACGGACATCCTTTAATGATTCATACGAGTAGAGCTCATAATCATGTTTGAATTCACGTGCCTTTTCGTAGTAATTCATGGGTGTTCCCTTTACTTTTCTACTTTGATTTCGCACAGAGCACCATAAGGTGGGAAGACATAGACAATTTTAGCCTTGGCTTTCTTTCCAATTTTGTCGTACAAACGGCCGGCACTCAGGCTTTCACCGTGAACGGTATATACACTGTTAGCAACATAACCGATCAATCCGAGACCGTCGAGTTCCACACGAATAGCTTCATGGTCGAATTCATTTTTCGGATCTTTACGAAGAATGACAGTCGTTTTGGGCTCCAGGAAATCAGCTCCATAATGATGACGGCAGCCGGTAAGAGTGAAGAAACAGGTTTTGGTTTTCATGGTTTTTTCTCCTTGTCAGATTGATTATGCGAATGAGTACTGTTTAAGCGATGGGTCGTTTTTCTCGAGCATATCGAAGAGATTCATGACTCGTTTCGTAACACCTTTGCGATGTTTTTTGTTTGTTATCTGGGTCCGGCCGGCAAGATTATCAAGTTTGTTATGAAAATCCTTTTTGGCCTGATCATGGCGACGAATATAGGTGAGGTATTCGCCAAGTGTTTCTTTCATGGGAACATCCTTCTGCCGATGATACATATGATCAGAATAGGGATGGATCTCAGAACTGTTTGGACGGTGATTTCCATGAAGGAGAATGAATTTCCCTCGATAGGGAAGATACAGGACTTTCCAGAAGCTGATATCTGTCTGAATCAGGAGATTGTCTTTTTCCAGTTGATATTGGTAATTGTTTTCTTCACAGTAGCGGGATAGCTTGTCAGCTTGTGCTTTGAAGGGAAGATTTTTGGAGTACCCACAATATTTACATGGACGGTATTGACCGGACTTTACAGCATAATCTGAAAGTATTTGGAGATGGTTTTTATCAGCATGTTTCAGATAAGGACATCCCCATATGTGGTAAACACTGCTCTTATGAGTGATAACATTGACTTTCTGCATTTCAGATCTCCTTTCGCGAATCTTTGGGTTTGTTTCAGTCAAGTCCAAATTTGTGTGTAAAATCCTTTTAGGTGATGTAAGGTAACAATGGTTGCCCGGTTGGTCATCAGGCCGCCATCAAATCTTTTTGCTCCCTGGCAATCTGCTTTAGGATGTCGGTGAGTGCCTGAATCTCTTGATAAGCTGGAGCGTAGAAAAGTCTTTTCCTTGATTCCAGTTTCTCGTGATGTTCTATGAGTACCATTCCCATAAGACGAATAACAGAGGCACTATTGGGGAATATACCTATTACTGTCGAGCGTCTTTTGAGTTCTCTGTTAATTCGTTCGATGTGGTTCGATGTCCTGACTACGCTTCGAACTGTTTCCGGGAAGCAACACACCGTCATTGCACTTTCAAAGCCGGAATCCAGACATTCCATTGCTTTCGGAGCTACATCTGCATAGTCCTGCAGGATGGCGTCTCGCTTCTTCCTGGCTTCGTTCCAGTCTATTGAATGAAACATGCTGTTTAGTTCAGCGCTAAGACCTGCCTGATATTTCTTAGGTGTCTTGTCTATTATATTCCTTGCAAAGTGGAACTGGCATCTTTGCCATGGGACATTAGGAAACGCTCTCTTGATTCCGTTAAGGAGCCCTTCGTGGGCGTCAGAGGTAATCATCTTTACCCCTGCCAATCCTCTGGACTGCAGATGCATCAGAAAGTCATACCAGTTATCTTTGTTCTCACAATCATACAGATCAAAGCCAATGATTTCCCTTTTCCCGTTTCCGTTAATACCAAGAGCAAGCATCAAAGCTTTAGATATGATTCGATGATTCTCCCGAACTTTGAAGTATGTTGCATCCACAATGAGGAACGGATAATCGCCTTCCAGCTTTCGTTCTTTAAACTCTTTGACCGAAGTATCGAGGTCTTTACACAAATCCGAAACGGATGATTTAGAAATGCTCTTCCCACAAAGCTGCTCTACAACTGTAGAGACCTTCCTGGTTGACACGCCGTTTACTACCATCTCTGTCATTACCGCAATTAAGGCAGCTTCACTTCGGCTGTAATTATCGAAGATCATGCTCTTGAAAGGCTCTTTCCGGTGTCTGGGAACCGTAAGTATTATTGTCCCGATCCTTGTGGCTAATGAACGTTCCCTGCTCCCATTGCGGCTGTCTGTGCGTTCTTCTGAACGTTCATATGGATCTGCTTTAAGCTGTTCCCTGGATTCGGCTTTGAGGACCGCATTCAGGCTTTCCTGCAAAAGTTTCTTGAAAGCTTCTCCACAATTATCGTTAAGAAGGGATAGTATTTCTTCTTGATTTAGTGTAATATTTAGCTGAGCCATTTGTTCTTCCTCCTCGGCATATGTTGATTGTGGTGATTTACATTATACCTAAAAGGTTGAACTTTGGCTCGTTTTATTTTTACACCATTATATGGGCGTGATCTTTGTTTCTGATCATATTATCCCAGATCGACTGTCCAAAAGAACTCTCTTAACCCCAAATCTTGAAAATATGGGTTGAAGGCGTATTAATAGATGTTTCGGCTATATCGCAAACAAGAAAAGAGGTGTCCAATCTGATGGACACCGATATTGATAAATAAATGAAAAAGTTGGGCAAACATGGTTTTTTGTATAGATAAATGAACATTGAAAGAGTATAATTAAGAGTAATATTTTGGCCCGGAGGAACTCACATGGCAGGTGCAATTAATCAAAAACTGAAACTCCTATATCTGGCTGACATTATGCGCCGGAGGACTGATGAAGAACATATGCTGACATTGACCGAAATCACTGATCTCCTACAGGAGAACGGAGTTGAGGTCGAGCGCAAGACAATGTATACCGATTTTGATGAACTGCGCCGTTACGGTATGGATATCCAGAAAGAGAAGATCGGCAATTATTCCTACTATCATTTGGTTAACCGAGATTTCGAGACTGCGGAGTTGAAATTAATCATTGATTCAATTGAGTCTGCGAAGTTTATTACTGAACGCAAATCCCGCGAACTAATCAAGAAGATTGAGAAACTGGCTAGTGATTATGACGCACAAGACCTTCAACGACAGGTACTGGTCGCTGGCCGCGTTAAGTCAATGAATGAAAGTGTGTATATTAATGTAGATGCGCTTCATCGTGCTATTAATGGAAAGAAGCAGATTCAATTTCAGTATTCCCGTTGGAACATGAAAAAACAGTTGGAGAAGCGTCATAATGGGGAATTCTTCCAAGTGACGCCATGGGCCCTGATGTGGGATGATGAAAACTATTATCTCGTCGCTTATGATCCAATTGCCGATATGATTAAACACTATCGCGTTGATAAGATGTCAAATATCCAGGAAGTCGTAGGGAAGAGAGAAGGCCGTCAGCTCTTCCGGGATTTAAATACTTCTGAGTATGCTAAACAGCATTTCGGAATGTTTACTGGGGAACTGAAGGATGTTGAACTTTTGGTAGATAACGAAATGATTGGTGTAATGATCGATCGGTTTGGAAAAAGAGTTCGAGTGATTCCCGTAGATGAGAACCATTTCAGAACAATAGTAAAAGTGGCTGTCAGTCCACAGTTTATGGGATGGATGCTTGCGCTTGGAGACAAAATAAAAATAATTGGACCAGAAGATGTTGCAAACCACCTTATGAAACATGTAGAAGCCATCTACCATATGTATTTTTGAAATATCTAGGAAGGATGCTGTCATGAAAAAGACTGTTAAGAAAATTCTTGCATTAGTACTTGTTATGTCAATGATTATAGGAGTGACAGGATGTGCTGGAATTAAAAATGGTGCCAAGGAAACAATGAGTACTATCTCCAGTACAGCAAGTAATGTTAAGGATAGTGTAGTAAACTGGTATAAGCAGATTGACTTCTCCGCATTTAAAAGAGGATGGGATCATGCTGTAGATTTTGTAAGTTCCACATATGGTGCGGCGGTTGGAAGCGAATTTGTTCAAGACGTTAGTGTGGCAATAAACAATTTCAAGGTGGATATTAATCAAGCATATGGATCCGCCAGAGGAGTGGCACAGGAAGCAGGATTTGCTGCGGAAAAATGGGCAGCTGATACTTTCAATATTGATGCAGCTGTACGAGGTTCAAAGGAATCTGCTTCAGTAGTCGGAAGTACTGAACTAGGATCTGTGGATGTTTCAACAACTTATGGGGAAGAAGCGAGCCTAAAATACTATAATAGTGCTAGTGCCAGTGCGGATGCGCAAGCAAGAGCACTTATTGATGCGTACGCTGACTATGCGCGGAAAAGCAATAATCCTAAATCTCTCGAAGAATATCTAAAAGAACGGGGATATGATGTACAAGAACAAAGTGAATTAATGGCATCAATATATGCGGGGCAAACTCGTATCATCCCCTCAGATCAGTTGGAAAATGCAATAGCTTTTCTAAAGGGACAAATAGATGAACTGGATTTGGCTGGGACAGAGCTCACCGATGCTCAAGCAGCAAATTATCGTGAAACACTAGAGCATTTACGAGATAGGCTACAAGCACCGGATGGAACAGAATCTATTCCTGCTACATATGAAGAAATGCAAGCGGTTGCGGAGCTGGCAAAAGAAGGAAAGTTTAAACCTGAAGACTTTGGGATTTCTGTCACTCAGTTAATTACACCTAAATATATAGTTAAGAGAGCAATTGGAGCAGGTATCTCCACTGCACTTATCAGTACTGTATTAACAATAGGTCCAGATATTTATTCAATTCTTTCGGAAGCATATAAGACAGGTGAGTTTAGTGAAGACGAACTTAAAGATGTCGGAGTTGAGGGATTAATCGCAGGATCTGAAGGTTTTGTAGAAGGATCTGTTAGCTGTGCACTTGTTACGATGTGTAAAGCAGGTAAGTTCGGCGCTCAGTTCAAGGATGTTTCTCCAAATGTTATCGGTATCCTGACAGTAATAACAATTGATGCGATAAGATATGGTTATAGTCTTTCAAAAGGCCAGATTACAGCAACAGATTTTAGTAACTTGATGGCAGAAGAGATAGTAATTGCCGCATGTGGTTGTGCAACGGGTACCTTATTACAAGCACTGCTTCCTATGATACCTTTTGCTTATCTTGTAGGGAGTTTTGCAGGAAGTATATGTGCATCAGTTGGCTATAGCATGCTAAAAGAAGTCGTTCTTGAGATAAAAGACTGCGAAGGATTTCCTGCGGTAGTATCGGCAGGAATTCTAAATACTTTATCTGTAGCTAAAGATAAAATAGCTAGCTTAGGAATAAAAGAAATGTTATCGGATTGTAAGGATCTAATTGTTTCAACGGTAGACGACGGATATATAAGAGTCCAAGCGGCTCTTGCCAACTAAGTCCGATATATTGGACACGGATATCCACAAAAAATTGTGCATAAGTTTTTTTGTAAGCCCTCAGGCCGCATAGAAAGCGGATTTGAGGGCTTTTTGATTCTATCCGCGACAAAAATCGCGCTTGACAAGGTTTTTGTTTGAGTTTATAATTCGAACCATAAAAGAAACGCGACAATTGTCGTAAATAGGTATTCGGGCAGGAGGATGACATGAGATCTAAAGATCCTGAGATGATGAAAGAGATTATTGGCTTTGTAGATCATTATTATCTGAAGTATCAGGAGATGCCATCTTTGTCAGTGATCTCGAACGGAGTTGGCCTTCATAGAAGTAACGTTCATCGGTATCTGATAGAAATGAATGAAAAAGGCATGCTGACATATGACGGTCATTTCATTGGTACACCTGCAACCATCAAGAAACGGCAAAGAAGCATAATGGCTGCTCATGTTGGATCAGTTCGATGCGGAACCCCTGAGTTTGAGGAACAGGACATCGATACCTATTACTCACTTCCGGAAGAGATTTTCGGATCCGGTGAATTCTATATTGTAACTGCAAAAGGTGATTCGATGATAGAAGCCGGAATCGAAGAAGGGGATCTGGTTGTAGTTCGGAAGACCAAGGAAGCCAGGAAAGGTGACATTGTCGTAGCCCTGCTGAATGGAGAAAGTACCTTGAAGCGGCTAATAGTCTCCCGTGGCAAGATGAGTCTTCATCCAGAGAACAGCGAAATGGAGGATATTCCAATCGGAGAGGAAGACGAGTTTTATATCCAGGGAATAGCAACACACCTGATCAAGCATATTGCATCGTCGATTGACAAGCTGAAATGAGTAAACAATGATAGCATGAAACTGAAAATCATAGAGTGTCCGGTATGCGGACAGCTGAACAGAAATGTTGATCTGGAAGATTCCAAAGGGTGGATGGAATGTGAATGCTGCGGAATGATCGGAATAATTCCCGAGCGAACACAAGACCGGTTTGAGACACAGGTCAACAATACAGTCAGATATTTAAAACCTATAATGAATTTGAGTACGGGTGCAGCAAGCAGCCAGTAATGGCAACCAGAGGGCATCCGTGGGGAGGCTCTCTTTTTTTTGACCTTTTTTGAGGATTTTTATCAGAATATGTCATCAAGTGGACGAGGTGGAAGGGGACTAAACAGATGTCAGAGTTGCACAAGGACTGGATTTATATCTCCGGACCGATTACCGGAGTCAAGAATTATATTAAAAACTTCATGGATGCTGAGATCTGGCTGATCAAAGAAGGCTGGCAGGTGATCAATCCTGCAAAGATGGGATCGGTTCTTCCGGTCGATGCATCTTGGGAAGATTTCATGAAAGTGGATTTTGTTCTTCTGTCCCACTGCAGCACGATCTATATGTTGCCAAACTGGGAAAAGAGTGCTGGCGCGAAAGCAGAAATGGCTTTCGCCAGAAACAATGGAATTAATATCCTGTATCACAGGAAATAATCATATTCAGGAAGGAAGTGAAGCACATGGAGACTAGTCGCGTCAAACAGTATGTCACTGTAAACGCCGATTACATGGCCAACGGTACGGTTTGTCCTCATAGTGTAACGCTGGAAGGGAAAACCTACCACATTGACCGGATCGTCCGCGTAGACAAAGGACGAACGGTCAAAGGCTGGACTGGACGAACGTGTTTTGAAGTCGAGATCCGTAAGCGAAGAGCAAACGTCTATCTCGAAGCAGAGCGTTGGTACGTAGAAAAGAAAGTAACAGGGTGAGTGAATATGAAAAGAACAGAGAGACAATTATTCGAAACAAAAATGGGAGGAACCATTGTTGAAAAAAGTTTTGTCAAACGCAGAGATCGAGTGCCTTGGTTCGGAGATAATTAACCATTATTTCAGAGGCGAGCAATATAACAGGGAATGGGTAGATATTGATTCCCTGGTACAGACATATCTAGGTCTGCAGGTCGTTTACGTCAACATCAAAGAAAAAAACGAGGACAGAGTTGCATTTCTGGCAGATGGGAAAACGACAATCAGAATTATGGAATACGGAAAGATCCGGGATGTCTGTTATCCTGAGAACACGATAGTTCTTGACCGTTTTTATCTGAATGCCCGGGAAAATGACAAACGACGTTTCATATTGGCACATGAGGCTGGCCATTATATCCTGAACCGGGCAAAAGGATTGAGGGCAAAAGCCGCTTTTCGAACGACACCGTTTGGATATCAGGACGTCAAGTTTGATGTTATTGCCGACACATGCAATCTGGATGAAGTTCAGGCTAACCGCATCGCAGCCGTCCTGCTGATGCCTGAAGGATTGGTTAACCAGGAGATGATCCAGATCTTTGGACGTGATACACTTCCACTGTATGGAGGAGAGCATGTTGCCATGGATGATCAGGAAAGATTGAATCAGATGTGCAGTCATCTGCAGGTTTCTTATTCCGCTTTGTTAAACCGTCTGAAGGAACTGGGAAGAGTAGAATGGCGGCCATACGAGGAATTGCTGGAGAATTTGTTCAGCAAGGAGAAGGTAGATTATGAGCCGTGGTAATTTTTTTGAAGGCATACAGATTTCAGCTGAGAATCTGGCAAAGATGAAACGCTACCGGGAGGCAGTAGCTGGACTTGAGGAAGTGCCCATTATTTGTCCTAGATGCAAAAGAGTAGCTGATCGGGTTTACGCAGATGCGACCGGTCATAAGAATATCCGGTGTTTTTACTGCAAGTTGGAGTTTGTAACCAGTCTTCCGCAGTTCTACAGCATTCGGATCAGAAGGATGAAAAAAGAAAAGGATCCTTACCGCTGGTGGTAGATCCATTCATAAAGACAATTGAATATGCACAACCCTACTTTATAACGAGTAAGCGGAGCGTGGCCCCTCAAAAGGCTGCTGGCTGAGATCACTCAGCTTATAGTACTACCCAGGCACCGTATGAAGTCGAATAGATACGAAATTATCTATCGATTCATCGGTGCCTTTTTTGTTGTCTGAAACTGTGCGAAAAGCCCGATCAGACACTCCAGGCTTACTCTGACTTCATACGGTGCGATCCGGTATTCCGCTTGCGGAAAGGAAAAAGATGCACCGTAGTTGGAGTCCTGAAACAGCAAAGTATCCGTAATCTCCGGTTTTGAGTTTATCGCATCGGAAATTCAAAACCTAAGGAGATTACAAATGATTAAGAAGGACCTGCTAAATGGACAGGACTATATTGTTAAAAGTGTAAAAGATTGCTATGGAAAGAACTTTATCGGAGAGGGAAAATGGCTGATTATTTCTTCTTTGACGGAAGACGAGGTGATAAGGAGATATAGCACCCAGATCGAAGCATACAAACCTTGGATATTTCTTACACTGGAACAGTACAAAGTTATCATCGATTACCAGCGTAATGACATGAAATACAAGAAAAGAGAGAGAAATCTCTTTTCTTACAATGATGTAGAAATTGAGGATGAAGATGAAAGAATCCCAGTTTCGCTGGATCAGTATTTTAGTTATGAAGGGTGGACCTTTTTCCAGAATATAACTGGTGTTTCCAAGCTTTCTAAAAAACAACAGGAAAGATTGTTTTTGATTGAGTATATCGGATTGACCTATGATGAAGTCGCAGAAAGAGAAGGAAAACCGAAGTCGGCAATCTTTGAATCTGTAGCTAGAGCAAAGAGTAAGTTGAGGAAAATTCATGGAAAACTGCATTCTGGTGGTCAGTTGACAGAAGCAGCTGATGCTGAGGAGGACGTACAATGAGTAAACCTCGTAAAGCATTTAGGCTGGAATTGACATTGTGCTATCGTTGTGCAAGTGACTTTCGCTGCGACAACCGTATTCTTAAACGTATCAATCGGCGTAACAATCAGAAATCCAGATGTGATATTTGTCAAGTCAGGTATGGATTTGACTATCTTGTGATTAAGAAGGAGGCGAGACAATGACAAAAATCTTGTTTCCCGATAAAGTCGCCTCCATCGCACAATTGGATTCCTTGATTACAAGGAGTAAAATGGATGGTGCAAGCCCTGAAGCTGTAGAAGCAATGAAACAATTATCACTGACACAGAAAAAAGGATACGTTGATGTAGTCCATCCGTATGCGATTTCAGTTCCCAATGGGCATTCCACCCGTTACGAAACCTATATCAAAGAAGGAGATGATAGAAGGAAGCTGTCAAAAGGGACAGAAGCAGAACTATATGAATGTTTATATCAGTTCTATATAGGTACCAAAGGTGCTATTGGCCCGAAAAAAGAACGCGGGGCAACATTAACATCTCTGTTTCCGCAGTGGGTAGAGTATAAGCGAATGCATGGGGCTGCGGACACCTATATTATTCGAATAACCTCAGACTGGAAACGATTTTATGAAGACAAAGAAATTGCCACAATTCCGATAAAAACCATAACCAAACTGTACCTGGACGAATGGGCCCATAAAATGATTATGGACTACAAGATGACCAGAAAGAGTTTTACCAATGTTTCTGTCATCGTACGCGGCATACTCACTTATGCAGTCGATCTTGAAATCATTCCCGTGAATCCCTTCCTTCAAGTACATTTTGAAGGGAGAAGAGTTTTTACACCGGAACGGAAGAAACCTTCTGTAACACAGGTTTATACGGCGGAAGAAGCAAAGGCTATTATTACAATGGCCTGGGAAGATTTTAAAGTGCCGGGAAAGAAGGTGTGTCTCTTGCTTCCTCTCGCTGTAATCTTTCAGTTTTTGACTGGTGTACGAGTAGGTGAATTATGTGCCTTGCAGTATAAGGACATTGAAGGGGACAGCATTCATGTACAGCGGCAGACAAGAGGGTATAAGCATGAAGTCGTAGAGCATACCAAATCGGTAGCTGGAGATAGGCAGATTTATCTGACAAAAGAAGCCTTGCATGTGATTGAAACTGCAAAGCATTTTCAGGAAGAGAATGGCTATGACAGTAACGGTTATATTTTCTCGATTGACGGGCAGCCTTTGATCTATCACAATATCAATAAAGCTTACAAACGCTATTGTGAAAGGCTTGGAATTCCATACCGCAGTTCTCATAAAGTGAGAAAGACTTTCATCTCTACGCTCCTTGATAATATGAATCATGAAACAGTAAGAGTGATTGCCGGACATGCGGATCTGCAGACAACCTATAACAGTTATTACTATGACAGGAGTACGGAAAAAGAGATGAAAGCTGATCTCGAAAATGCCTTAGAACAGTACTCAATTACCTGATGTTTTGTCAAAAACAGGGTATGTTTATACAGACTCGCACACAAGAAAGATCCCGGGAAAGGCTTATTTAAGCCAACCCCGGGAAATTGAGTCCAATATAATGGTCTGTGAAAACCTGATTTTTTGATTTTGAGAAAACAAAAAGTGCGATAAATGGCTTAAATAAGCCAAAGTTGTATTTTTTTTGAGAAAAATCTTTTCTCAAATTTTCTCGCCTAAAACGGCTGAAACCCGCATAAACAGCGGGTTTCAGAGAATGAGGCATCGGGGTCTCGAACCCCGAACACCCAGATTAAGAGTCTGGTGCTCTACCAATTGAGCTAATGCCCCAACAGCTTGTCAATTCTACCACCGGGGCGGAAGAATGTCAAGGTATATAACGGGAAATTTCCCTGTTTCAGGAAATCGCCTCACTGGGTAGGAAGGACTCGAACCGTCGGATGCAAGGATCAAAACCTTGTGCCTTACCGCTTGGCGACTACCCAAAACGGTCGAGGGTGGGTACTGGGACTCGAACCCAGGATATCCAGAGCCACAATCTGGCGCCCTAACCAACTGGACCATACCCACCATAAACGTGCCTGCAGGGACTCGAACCCCGGACACGCGGCTTAGAAGGCCGCTGCTCTATCCTGCTGAGCTACAGGCACTTGCTGGCTAAATCGGGGTGACAGGATTCGAACCTGCGGCCCCCTGCTCCCAAAGCAGGTGCTCTAGCCAAGCTGAGCTACACCCCGGAGGGCTTTTCAGAATCTTGTCTATTATACTCGAACAGACCGGTTCTGTCAAACACTTTTTTACAGAATCCGAACGAGTACAGCAGGCGAGGCGTCTTCTTTCAGCATGGCGATCTCGAGACAGCCGTCAAGAGTGCGGGAACGGACCTCAAGAAGTTCTCCCTCAAAGCAAGGTTTGCGATAGGCGATGTCCACATCGGATATCGCCATTTCTTTTTGCTTCTCGGTGGAAAACAAACTCATCAGTGCCCGGAGATAGGCGACATTATTCATGTGTCCGCCCAGATCAATGTCTGTAGAGACAACACGGTAGGAACCAAGCACAGCCGCGTCGGAGAAGTCCGTCGAGATCCGCGGCGCGGCTTCGGGAAGAGGCAGGTCGCGGCCGGCAAGAGCCTCGGTGATGGCGTCCTGATCGGGGAAAAAGTCGGAGATCCTGACCAGCTGACCGGTCTGGAGATTCATCGCGACGAAATCCGTTTTTCCTTCCACCAGGACTTCGCCGGGCTTTATCAGACGGTAATATCTGGCGGCTTTCGGCCCGCGTCCGGGCCCCATGAACGTCTCTGCCTGTACCACTTCTGTCATGGCAGGCCGGCGATAGAAATGTGCGCGGGTGCGCGCAGTGACCCAGAACACATGGTCGCTTTTCATAAGAGCTGTGCCGATCCCGATCGATTCCGCGTGTTCGGTGGCAAGATCAAGAAACAGGCCAAACGCGTTCGCTGTTCCCAGGTGGGAAGTCTGATCGCAGTGGGACATGTTGATATATAGATCTTTTTGTAGGGAAGTCTGCATGTGGTTTTCCTTTTATTTCAGATAAGCCAGCGGATCAGCCAGACGAAGTTCGTCCATCAGGTCAAATCCCCAGCGCGCGGCGAAAGCTTCACCTTCCTGAAGCAGAGACGGCGCGGCGACATCGGCGGCGGTATGCGCGTCACAGCCAAGGATGACCTCGTTTCCGACCTCCTTTACGATATCCCAGAAACGGGAATTCGGATAATTGCGGTTGGTGTGAAGACCAAGAAGATTGATCTCCAGAGGGATCGAGTGGGCTTTAGCGCATTCGGCAAGCTCCCGCATATGTTTGTCATAGAGTTTTTTCGATCCGATGAAGTTCACGAGGTCCGGGTGAGCAATGCAGCTGAAACATCCGGTCTGGATCCCTTCCGTGACATTTTCCACATAGCGTCCCAGATACCTGTCACTCAAGGAAGGCATACCACTGTATTCATGAGAATCATATTCATTGCCGACAAAATGCTGGCCGAGGATCAGATACTGAAGACCGGCTTTTTCGCCGGAGGGCAATGTCTGCTCTTTTTCAGCCATCAGTTCCAGGGTCTCGCGGAACTGTTTGGGATAGTATTCCATCTCAAACCCGATCCGGATATCGATCCTGTCTTGGTACTCCTCCCGCAGAAGGCCAAGAGTCCGATAGTAATCACTGATATCATCATGCGACATGCGGAATTTAGAGTAATATTTTCCGGGGAAAACATAAGGAGAATGATCGGAAAACCCGAGAAGGACAAGGCCGTTCTTCAGGGCTTCCTCGATGTATTCCCGTTCTGTACCGCTGGCATGGTGGCAGCGGAAAGTGTGGGTGTGATAGTTGCGTGTCATAGAGGTCATCCTTCCTGTCTGGTCTTCGCCCAGTCGGTGAAGAAAGTTTTGCCGCCGTGCTCTGCCAGGTACTGAAGCTCTTTGGAGGCCTCCGCGGTATCATGGGAGCGGAGAGCGTCCATTGCCAGGATCTGAGAGATCTCCAGCCGGCGGATATTGTACTGTGCTTTTTGAAAGGCCTGACGGAGAAGGTCACGGTTTGCGGCCTGCTGGTTCAGTACGGTCAGGTACTGACGGTAGATGGAAAGAGATTCCTGCATGTTGTCGGACAGCGCTTTGTTGGAGGTGCGGGTCTTGTCGACGACCGTCTGAAGCCGTTCAAGCTGGTGTTTGGCTCCGGCTTTGTCCCCGGCCGCCAGATAGTACGCGGCAAGCTTGGAGGACTGCAGTCCCATGAGGCTGATATCTTCCGGATGATCCTTGCGGAGCGTCTCGATGGCTTTGGCAAACTGTCCGTCCGCCCAGTATCCGTCCGCCAGATAGCTGTATGCCGTGACGCGGTTTCCCTTAACTTTCTCGGGAACACCTTCATAGTGGGAGAGGAATTTCTTCGGGTCAAGCTCCATATGAAGATAGCCCAGATAACGGGTGTTTTCCATCGTGGAAAGAATATTGGCGGCCAGTCTCGAGGCGAGATAGCCGATCCCACCCATGAGAACAGAACCGACGATAGGGATATACAGTTCCCGGCCATGTCCCCGATACCAGATCATGACGATGATCGCTCCGGTAAGAAGCAGAACGATCGCGGCCGCAATGCGGCTTCTTTTAAATGCGTATGTCAAAACGGTCCTCCTTGCGTAGTGCAGCACTTTTTGTCACAGCTGTTTCAGACGCCTGTTCCATTATACTGCGAAACAGTGGATTTTCCAAGAAGGGAAAAGGGAAAGCCGGTCTTTTTACCCATAGAACAATATTTGATCAAAACTGTCACAGAACATTGTGATATAGAACAAAGACATGAGGTTTACTTTTCGGAAATCACTGTATTATAATACAAACAATCAGGTAAAAACATAATATTTTTTCGGTATATTGATGAAGACATCGATCTGTCAGGGGGAGGAAGTATGGTTCGCATCACAGCGCTCATGGATGATCAGGCAAGTGAGAACAAGGCCCTGGTCTCGGAACACGGTCTTTCCTTTTACGTAGAATACGAAGACAAACGATTTCTATTTGACTGTGGCGCTTCGGACATGACGATCTACAATGCGCATAAACTAGGCATTGAACTCGGCGGTCTGGACGGCGTCATCCTTTCACACAGTCATTATGATCACGCAGCCGGTTATCGGGATCTGATCGAACTGGGCCTTGGCAGCAATGTCCTTTATACGGGCCATAATTTCTTTGAGAAAAAGTACGGGATGGACGGCATCCGTTTTACAGATCTTTCAGCCGGTTTCGATGAAGCATTCCTTCAGGAAAACGAAATCGAACATCGGCCGGTCATCGGAAGCCTCGAGATATGCCCGGGTGTCCGGCTGATCACGGATTTCCCGAGACCATATGCTTTTGAAACGATCCCCGCACGCTTTGTCCGTAAAAGTCCGCAGGTGATCGTGCGGGATCAGTTCCCGGATGAGATCTGTATGTCACTTGAGACATCCAAAGGGATCGTCGTGCTGGTGGGATGCTCGCATCCCGGGATCCTGAATATCATTTCGCATGTACAGAAAACGCTCGGCAAACCGATCGCCGCTGTCTTCGGCGGCACGCATCTGATGGAAGCGAGTGAGGACAGGATCAGACAGACGATGGATATCCTGAAGTCTCTGGGCGTAGGGACGATCGGGTTCAGCCATTGCTCCGGCTCCTGTGCGGAGCAGCTGATCCATGAAGATCCGAAGATGAACGGCTGCCACCTCGCGGCCGGCGATACAGTCTTTTTCGACTAAGGAGATACTATGCTGCTGGAAGAAGTGGCCGGCGAGCTGGTCGAACTGACATCCTCTCTCGTAGGCGGCCGGACGATCAACATCATGAATACGGATGGGATCATCATCGCATCCAGCGACCGTTCACGTGTCGGTTCGTATCATCACGGAGCGAAGGAAGCGGTCCAGAAGGGCAGCGCGGTCAACATATACAGGAATCAGCTGGATTACTATCACGGGGCGAAAGAAGGCTGCAATATGCCGTTTCGCGTGAACGGAGCGATCGTCGGGGTAGTCGGTATTTACGGAAATCCGGATGAGATCCAGGAACTGGCGCATCTGCTCGAGGAATATGTTTCCAAGTATTATCAGCTGCAGTCACTGCTCCGGCCGATCGGATCGGAGGAAGCGATCCGTGGGATGATCCTCGCGAATCTGTTTTCCCCGTCGGAAGAGAATCTGTCGACGGCATCTTCTCTGATGGACCAGCTTGGGGTCCGCCTGGTGTTTCCGGTGCTTCCGGTCGTGATCGATTCTCCGGAACCGCTGACGCTCGAACGGCAGGAGAAGGATCTGCTTCACGAGCTGGAGACGAAGGGTCTGGCTGATCGGAAAAGAGATCTGTGGGGGATCCTGAATAAGCGAATGGTGCTTCTGATGAGCTTTTCCGAGGACAGATCCGTCGAAGCGCTGAAGAAACTGACGGAAAAAGGATACCGGGTGTCGCTGGGCCGGCAGGCGGCGACGCTCTGGGAGATCAGGGCCGGCTATCAGCAGGCGGCGCTGCTCGATCTGTGCGGAGAGGAAGCCTGGCAGGATATGGCGGATCTTCCGACCAGATGCCGGTATCTGTTGTATCAGTCAGCCGGCGAAAGCACAGATCTTCTGGATTTTCTGGCACAGAGATTTACGAAGGCATTTTCGCCGGAAGAGCAGCAGATGCTGCTTCTAAGCGCGAAAGTTTACTATGAAGAAGAACGCAGCATTACCCGGGCGTCGGAACGGTTATTCGTTCACAAGAACACCTTGCAGTACCGGATCAAGCGACTGATGCGGGCGCTTCAGATCGAAGAGTTTCCTGCCTTCTGGCAGGAATACATCCTGCGTCTTCTGATCCAGCGGTTTTCCATGAATTCCAAGCGCTGAGCTTCGGCCAGGCGCTTTGAATAAATTAAAGGAGGGGTTGTTATGACTTTCTTGCTGTTTGCTACGATCATCCTTGCCGTCGTGCTGATGGTCCTGGCAATTTCCAAACTGAAGATGCATCCGTTCATCGTTATGATCGTGATCGCTCTTCTGGTCGGTCTGTTCTGGGGCATTGTGGATCCGGAATCCGGACTGACTCCGACACAGGTCGTCAATCAGGTCAAGAATGGCTTCGGCAGCATTATGACCAGTATCGGTATCGTTATCCTCTGCGGTACGATCATCGGTACCATCCTGGAGAAAACCGGCGCGGCTCTGACGATGGCCAACGCGATCCTCAAAGTAGTCGGTCAGAAGAACAGTGTCGTAGCCATGGGCGCCATGGGTTACGTCACCGGTATCCCGGTATTCTGTGATTCCGGTTTCGTCGTGCTTTCTCCTATCAGCCGCGCGCTGGCTGAACAGTCCAACATTTCTCTGGCCGTGATGGGCACCGCTCTTTCCGGCGGTCTGTACGCGACTCACTGCCTGGTTCCCCCGACTCCCGGCCCCATCGCCATGGCGGGTACACTGGGCGCTGACCTTGGTCTGACGATCCTGGTCGGTCTGATCGTTTCCATCCCGGCAACGGCTGTTGCCATCCTGTATGCGAAGAAGGTCGCGTCGAAGATCAATATCCCCGCGAACTCCGAGTATACACTGGAAGAACTGCAGGCCAAATACGGCAAGCTTCCCGGAACGCTGCAGAGCTTTGCTCCGATCCTGCTTCCCATCATCCTGATCGGTCTTGCTTCCGTGACAGACTTCCCGTCCAAACCGTTCGGTGAAGGCGCGGTCTACCAGATCATCATGTTCATTGGTAACCCGGTCGTCGCACTGCTGCTTGGCGTATTCCTGTCCATGACGCTGATCCCCAAAGAAGAGAAGAAGAACACCCTCAAATGGGTCACCCAAGGCGTTACCGATTCCGCCGGTATCCTGGCGATCACCTGTGCCGGTTCTTCCTTCGGCGCGATCCTGAAATGCATGCCTATCGCTGATTCTGTCGGCGGTCTGGTCAGCACCGGTATCGGCGTTCTGATCCCGTTCGTCATCGCGATGATCCTGAAGCTCGCGATGGGTGCTTCCACGGTCGCGATGATCACCACCGCTTCCATGATGGCGCCTCTGATGGAGTCCATGGGCTACACCTCCGCACTGGCGAAGGTCATGGTCGTTCTGGCGATCGGCGCCGGCTCCATGGTAGCTTCTCACGCGAACGACTCCTACTTCTGGGTGGTTTCTCAGTTCTCCGATATGAAGACGGACGAAGCCTACAAATGTCAGACCGGTATGACAGCTGTCATGGGTATCACGGTCATCGTGATCCTGTTCATCGTCTCGCTGTTCATCTGATTTTTGTGAATTAATGCTTTACAGACTCCTCTATGGCAGAGTATACTCTACTGTAGAGGAGTCCGTTTTTATTATCAAGATGGGGGAAGATGCATATGAATCTGAAACAGGATGCCGTTCGGCTGATCCAGTCATCTTTGATGGCAGCGCTTCCGGATACCGCAGTGAAAGCGGCACTGGAAAAGGCACAGTTCGGCAGTGGAAAATTAGTGTTGGTCTCAGCGGGCAAAGCCGGCTGGCAGATGGCGAACGCGGCGGTAGCGGCGCTGAATGAAATGGGTAAAAAGATCGACCGCGGCGTGGTCGTTACCAAGTATGACCATTCTCAGGGACAGATCCCGGGCGTGACGATCTATGAAGCCGGACATCCCGTTCCGGATGAGAATTCGTACCGTGCGACACAGGCGGCGATCGACGCGGTCGAAGGACTGAGCGCGGATGATACGGTCCTGTTCCTGCTCTCCGGCGGCGGTTCGGCATTGTTTGAAAAACCGCTGATCCCGGCGGAAGACCTGCAGAATCTGACGCAGGAACTCCTGGCCTGCGGCGCGGACATCGTCGAGATGAATACCGTTCGGAAACGTTTTTCCGCGGTCAAGGGCGGAAGATTCGCGGAGACCTGCGCACCGGCGAAAGTTTTCGTTATCGTGCTTTCCGACGTTCTGGGCGACCGGCTGGATATGATCGCTTCCGGCCCGGCCTATCCGGACGCGAGCACGGCGGCTCAGGCAAGAGCGATCGTAGGAAAATATCATTTGACCATGACTGCGCAGATGAAGGCGCTTCTTCAGCTGGAGACGCCGAAGGATCTGGCGAATGTTGAGACGCATATCACCGGTTCGGTCCGGCAGCTCTGCGAGACAGCCGCGGTCACAGCCAAAGAGCTTGGCTATGTGCCGCTGGTACTGACGGATCAGCTCAACTGCGTGGCACGTGAAGCCGGTACGTTCCTGGGTAATATCGCGAAATACTATGCGGATACCGATCGTCCGATGGCTGTGATCTGCGGCGGCGAGACGGTGGTCCACCTGACCGGCCATGGCAAGGGCGGCCGCAATCAGGAGCTGGCGCTGGCGGCGGCGGAGCAGATCCAGGGCCTGAACGCGCTGGTATTTTCCGTAGGTTCCGACGGGACCGACGGTCCGACCGACGCGGCAGGCGGTATGATCGACGGAACGACCTGCCAGGCGCTGAAGGAGCTGGGTATCTCGATCCCGGCTGTGCTGCAGGAGAATGACGCGTATAACGCCTTGAAGCAGGTCAATGGTCTGATCATGACCGGCCCGACCGGTACCAACGTCAATGATCTGGCTGTCCTGCTGATCGGAGCGCAGGCCTGATGTCCCGGATGGGCATGGGGCGCAGCGGATATTTGACGGAAGAAGAACAGAAAAACAAGCCCAAGGTAACAGGCGCGCTTCTGAAGAGAGTGTTTTCCTATCTGACACCCTACTGGAAACAGCTCCTGCTTACCCTGGGCTGTATTCTTATCACTTCGATCCTCCGGATCTATCCGTCTGTGCTGACAGGCCGCATCATCGATGAAGGCCTCATTGGCAGGGATCTTCGGGCGCTCGTCACGCTGATCGTGCTGTCACTGCTCGTGACGATCGGCGCTGAACTGATCGGTATTCTTGAAAGCTATCTGAATTCGTGGATCGCGCAGCATATCACGTTCGATATGCGAAACGCGATGTACAAGCATCTTTCCCGGATGAGCCAGCGGTTCTTCACGACCAGCTCACAGGGGGAGATCATTACCCGGATGACCTCGGATATCGGCGGGGTGCAGTCTGTCATCACCGGGACGTTTACCAGCATTCTGTCGAACAGTATCACGCTGATCGTGGCGATCGTGGCGATGTTCCGGAAGAATCCGTATCTGGCGCTTCTTGGGATGGTGATCGTGCCGCTCTTTACGATCCCGACCCGGAAAGCCGGAAAGACGCGCTGGAATCTGACCCGCCAGTCACAGGCGATGAACGACGAGATCAACGGGATCCTGAACGAAACGCTTTCGGTCAGCGGTCAGCTGCTGGTCAAGCTGTTCGGGAGGGAAGAGGCGGAATATCAGAAATATGAAAAGGTCAACCGGCAGATGGTCGACCTGAATGTGAAAGAGTCCATGGCGGGCCGATGGTTCCGGCTGATCCTGAGTGTTCTGACGAGTATCGGACCGATGCTGCTCTATCTGGTCGGCGGCATCCTGATGATGAAATATGATCAGGATCTGACGGTCGGTGATATCACGGTTTTGGTCGCGCTGCTCTCGCGCATGTACGGACCGGTCAATTCACTGCTGAATATCCAGGTGGAATGGATCCGGTCGATGGCGCTGTTTACTCGTATTTTCGAATATTATGACATGCCGGTGGAAGTGGAAAACGATCCCCACGCGGTGAAACCGACCAGGCGCGCACTGGGTGAAGTGGAATTCAGGCATGTGAGTTTTTCTTATGAAGAGAACCGGCCGATTCTAAAGAATATCCATTTTTCATTGAAGAGCGGAGACTGTGTGGCCATCGTCGGACCTTCCGGATCTGGAAAGAGCACCATCGTCAATCTGATCCCGAGGCTGTATGACGTGAAGTCCGGCGCCGTAGTCTTCGACGGGGTCGATGTGCGGAAGCTGGATCTTCACTATCTGCGGGAGAATATCGGCATCGTGACCCAGGAAACGTATCTTTTTAACGGATCGATCCGGGACAATCTGCTGTATGCCAAACCGGAAGCGACGGAAGAGGAACTGTGGGACGCGCTTCGTAAAGCGAATATCGCGGACTTTGTGGAGGCACAGGAGTCTGGACTGGATACGATGGTAGGCAACCGCGGCCTGAAGCTGTCCGGCGGAGAAAAGCAGCGGATCAGTATCGCGCGGGTTCTTTTGAAAAATCCCGCCCTGCTGATTTTCGATGAGGCGACCTCCGCGCTGGACTCCATCTCGGAAAGCAAGATCCAGGAAGCCATCGTGCCGCTCACAAAATCCCGGACAAGTATCTTGATTGCGCACCGACTTTCGACTATACTTTCGGCAGACGAGATCCTGGTCGTTCAGGACGGGAAGATCGTCGAAAGAGGCCGCCATCAGGATCTGGTGAAGGCCGGCGGTGTTTACACCGAACTGTATGAAACGCAATTCAAAATTCAGGAATAGGACCGCTGCGCGGTCCCCGGTTTTTAGGAGGGCAGTATGAGATTATGTACGCAGACTCACGCGATGGTCGAATCGTTCGGACCGGAAGAGGGTGTGAGAAAACTGGCACAGGCCGGTTATGATGCGCTTGATTTTTCGTTTTTTGAGATGGTGAACGGACAGGGACCGTGGCTGAAACGGGACTGGAAAGCACGAGCCAGAAGAGTCCGGGCTGTGGCGGATGAGCTGGGGATCGAGATCCGGCAGGCACACGCGCCGTTCCCGTCCTCGAAAGGATCCGAGCCGTTCGATACCGAGATCCGCAAACGGATCATCCGCTCGATGGAAGTCGCTTCGATCATGGGCGTGAAGCATATCATCGTTCATCCGGTACAGCACATGGCTTATAAGAACAATGAGAAAAAGCTGTTCGACATGAACGTGGCCTTCTATCGTTCCCTGATCCCCGAGTGCGAGCGGCTTAACATTAAGGTTTGTGTAGAGAACATGTGGCAGAGAGATGACAAGCGGAAATATATCGTGGATAGCGTCTGCGCGACGGTCGAAGAGTTCAACTCTATGCTGGATACGATCGACAGTCCCTGGATCGTCGGCTGCCTGGATGTCGGGCATACAGCCCTGGTCGGTACGGAACCGCAGGATTTCATCCGGGCGATGGGACCGAAGCGCCTGCAGGCACTCCACGTTCATGATGTCGACTATCTGAATGACTGCCATACCATGCCTTTCATGGAGCGTCTCGACTGGGACGAGATCTGCAAAGCGCTTGGTGAGATCGGCTACGAGGGCGATTTTACCTTTGAGGCGGACAACTTCCTGTTCAATCTTCCGAAAGAACTGCAGGAGGACGGCGCCAGGCTGATGGTCAAGGTTGGAAGGTATCTGATCAGTCAGATCGAGAGCTATCGGAAAGCCTGATCACATCCGGTCGGCGCACATGAAACTCAGTGCGTTGGCGCAGGTGTCGGTCGAAATGTCGGTATACTCGCCGCCGTATTCGCCGTCCAGGGTCCAGGCGATCGATTCCTGCGACAGGAAACGGGCTTTCTTGACTTTGCGGTACACAAGGCCGGGAGAAGAGAAATCCTGCGTCAGGACCGCGCTTACCGTCGCGAGATTCTGGAGCGCGTCGTTGGTATAGCGGATCAGGATCAGGTCGGACAATCCGTCCTGCAGGCTGATCTCATCATGTTTGATCGCGAAACCGCCGACGGAAGTCGTGTTGGCGACCATGCCCAGAAGGAAATCGCCTTCGATCTTTTCACCATCCGCCTCTACGATCATATGATGAGGTTTGTAGCTGGGGAAACGTTTGGCGCCTTCGATCACGTAAGCCAGATGGCCCCAGATGTTTTTGACTTCCTGCGGTGTATCATAGGTCACGTCGGTGAAGGACCCGAAAGCAGCGACATAAGAAAAGTAGGTCGTTCCGAAAAGTCCGATATCGAACGGTACCGGAGATCCGTTAACAATAGCTTCGGCAGCGGCGATCGGCTCTTTGGGGATGGTGTGGCTGACCGCGAAATCATTTGTGCTTCCGGCAGGGATATAGCCGATCGGCATATGGACCGATTCCGGCATTTCCATCACAGCGTTGATGCATTCGTGCAAAGTGCCGTCTCCGCCGCTGATGACGAGAAGATCATATGGGAAACGGAAGGAAGCCGGATCTTTGTCCGGCGGACAGGTACCGTAGGCGCGGATGATCTGATAGACGTCCTGTGCCTGCTGGGTAGGATAAAGCGTGGTAAGATAGCCTGCTTTCGTAAAGGTATCGACGACCGCGTGCAGGTTGTTTTTGAACTGACCTTTTCCGGCTCCCGGATAGTAGACCAGAAGCAGGTTTTTAGTAAGATTCATTTTCTATATACCTCACAATACTTAATTGGATGTTTATTCAGGATCCACTTCCGCAGAAGCTGTCTCTACAGGCTGTGTGGGCGTAATTTCCCGGGCCGGCACGAGTTTGGCCTTACGAAGGCCGCGGACGACCGGCTTGTAGATCAGGATCAGAATGACCGCGTTCAAAAGACCCTTGATCAGGTTGAAGGGGAAGAAAACGGTCGGCAGCATGGCCGCGACAGCTTCGCGGGGATAACCCATATAGATGGGCGTCAGCAGATAATTCCACAGCATCATCACGATGATCATCGTGACGACGCCCACGCCCAGTCCGATGACCGCACCTTTCTGGGTGCGGTTTTTCTGATAGATCAGGGCGGCGGTGCAGGCAAAGCTGCAGGTGGAGACCAGGTTCATGACCGCGCCGATCCAGCCGGTATCACTGACAGTGAACATTTCCACGATGGAAACCGCCAGGGAGATCAAAAAAGCTTCCACAGGCCCGAAGATGAATCCGCCCAGCGCGATGATCACATCTTTGGGTTCATATTTAAGAAATGAGATCATCGGGATACGGACAAAGACCATCAGCAGATAGCTTAAGGCGGCCAGCATGGCCATCGTGACCATTTTTTTCGTACGTGCGTCTTTCATAACATACTTCCTTTCACATGAAATAACACCCGGAAAGACATTGTCTTCCAGGTGCATCATGCATGGGATGTATGCACGCCTTCTCTCATCCAGACTATACTGTCGGTTCCGGAATCACACCGGATCGGCCGACCGGCCGTCATGGCCGGAAGGTTCGCAGACTGTACTGCCGGTGGGGAATTTCACCCCGCCCTGAAGACTTTGTTTTCCTGATTCAGTTGCGGCTGCTGCATCTGGCAGCACCAACGATCATTATACCACGGGTTCACAAATTGTTCAAACCTCTTTTAAAAAACCATTACAAAATCGCCATACTTTTTTCATTTTTCCGATTTATGATGGTAGCATGAAAAAAAGAAAACGTACCGGCTTGGAGATTTCAGCCGGTACGAGCTATAGAGGAGGCACATCATGAACGAGAATAGTTGGGAGAATGAAGAGATCCAAAACCAGAATCAAAATCAAAATCAAAATCAGACGACCGGCTTCACACCGGAGCAACAGACCGGCTTTACGCCGCAGCAGGCACAGCAGAATCTGGATGAAATGAGAGAGAACGTATCGAGCAATGGACAGTCCTACAGTTATGGGACCGGTCAGTATTATTATCAGCAGCCGGTCTACCAGTACCGTGAGCATGATATGTTCCGTGAGCATCCGAACTATTCCTATCAGAAACCCGAAAAGAAACAGGGTATCGGAACGAAAGGTATCGTGGCCATTATTCTTTGCTGCGCGCTGGTCTTCAGCGCGATCGGCTTTGGGAGTGCCTGGTGGATCAGCAAACACCTGACCGTTCAGACCCAGACGCAGGCGCAATATGAGATCCCCGAAGAGTTCGCGCAGCGCCCCCAGTTCCCGGGTGAAGACGGGCAAATGCCGCAGCTGCCGGACGGAGAAGACGGACAGTTTCCGCAGCTCCCGGACGGCAATGAGCAGCAGCTCCCGCAGGAAGGCACGGTTCCCGGCGGAGACACACAGACAGAATCCGGCAGCAATATCGCGAGTACAGCGGATGCCGCCCGTCAGTCTGATCTGAATCTGCTGACCGCTTCCGCGGAAGACGGTGCGCTCACTACCCCGGAGATCGTCCAGAAGGCACAGGACAGCGTCGTGGAGATCGTGACCGAGCTGGTCGTTACCGGCAACTACATGCAGCAGTATACGACATCCGGCGCAGGATCCGGTGTGATCATTACAGAGGACGGCTATATCCTGACCAACAATCATGTCATTGAAGACGCGACTTCCATCACGGTCACGCTCCATAACGGCGAGTCCTATCCGGCCACCCTGCTGGGTCTGGACGAGCAGCTGGATATCGCGCTGATCAAGATCGACGCGAAAGGCCTGACGCCCGCGACCATTGCCACTTCTTCGGACCTTCTGGTCGGACAGACTGTGGTCGCGATCGGCAACCCGCTGGGACAGCTCGGCGGAACCGTTACCCAGGGCATCATCAGTGCGCTGGATCGTTCTATCACGATCGACGGACAGACCATGACCCTGCTGCAGATCGACGCGGCGATCAACCCCGGCAACTCCGGTGGCGGCCTGTTCAACGCGCAGGGCAACCTGATCGGCATCGTGAACGCGAAATCCACCGGCAGTGATATCGACGGGATCGGATTCGCGATCCCCATCGACAATGTCATGAAAGTCGTCGATGATCTGAAAACGTACGGCTATGTGAAAGGCCGTGTCGCGATCGGCATCTCGATGATCGACATCAACAGCGAGCAGATGGCCTGGATGTACCGGGTAAATGAACTCGGCGTATATGTGTACCGTGTCACGGAGAATTCTCCGGCACAGCAGGGCGGCCTTTCCAGCGGTGACCGGATCGTTTCCATCAACGGGACGGAAGTTTCTTCTTCTACTGAGTTCAAGGCTGCGATCCAGAACGCCTCGGTCGGCGATACACTGACGATCGTCGTGATGCGGAACGGCAAGGAAGTGACCCTTTCCGTCGTTGCCGGCGAATACGTCCCGGAAGGCGTTCCTACCACGACCGGATCGGAAGACCTGATCCCGGCAGCCTAAAAGATCCGCGGCATGATGCGGATTTTAACAGACATTATCTTAATTTCGATAGATCCCCTTCTGAGAAATGAGAAAGACCCCTTTCCGTGATCAACCACAGGAAGGGGTTTTTCTTAGTTTCTGGCACTGTAATGCTTCATGGCATAATCAAACTGTTTGATAAAGCGGCTCCTTGCCTTTTTGCTGACAAAGAGGAACGGCAGCATCATGTCGAAGGCGTGTTCGGAGAAGTCGTATTCATCCAGATGGCAGGGAACGCCGGACGCTTTCAGCCGACGGAAATATTCTACTGTCTCCGCGTAGAACGGCTCGCCCTTCGCGACGAAACTATAGGCGGGCGGAAGATTCCGGAGAGATTTGGCTCTGGCCGGGACAGCATAGGCCGGGATCTCAAGGGAAGGGATCACGGTCTCCCATTCGGACTTTTTGATCTTTTCCGGATAAAGCGGCTTCAGGTACATTTTCCAGGCCGCCCGGTTGCGGCGTGAATTCCAGAAGATCCCCGCGTTGTCGCGGTTCGTTTCGGTATAACGGTCATCGATCATAGGATAAAGCGGCATCTGGTAAGCGATGGAAACTTCCTTCCGGTCCCGGGCATAGAGACAGAGCGCCGCGGTTAAGCCCCCGCCGGCGCTTTCACCGCCTACCATCAGCTGAGACCGGCGGATATCCAGATCCCGGGAGTTTTCCTTCATATATAAGAGCGTATCATAGGCGTCGTGAAGCGCGGCCGGGTAGGGTGCCTTGCCGGAGAGCCGGTAGTTCGGAACGAACAGGGTCACGTTATATTCACGCGCCAGCTCCAGACCGGCGGACATCATGACCAGTTTGGCTGATCCGGTCGCGTAGCCGCCGCCATGCAGCCATAGCACGCCGATGGAACAGTCTTCCGGCTTTTCATGCACGGCCCCTGGTTTCTCATGATTATCATGACGGATCACGAGGACTTCCAGCGTTCTGCCGTCCCGCACGGGGATCTCGATCGTTTCCGTAGTATATAGCCGCATTATCCAGTCTCCTTGCTGCTCTGCCGCTTCCTTGAGCCTGCAGTATTTCACGAGAGGTATTGTATCATATCCGTGATACATCGTCAATTTAACGATTGACATACAAATAGATAAAGAGTATACTATTATCGTTTTAATTGGTTAATGACACAACTGTTAAGATAAGGAGGTATTTATGGCAAAAGGCAAGAAAGATTCAGAACTGGAACTTTTGCAGATGAATCTGATCGGCAAGATTTTTCTGGTATCCAAGGAACATCGAATAGCGATCAACCGCTATGTGGAACAGAATGCCCTGCAGAAAAGCCAGCACAGGCTTCTGCTCACTCTGAGCCACCTGATCGGAGAACGTCAAAATGTTTCACAAAGGGATCTGGCGGAGAGCCTGAACGTGACGCCCGCGGCTGTGGCCGTGACCCTCAAAAAGCTGGAAAAAAACGGCATCGTCACGAAAACAGCTTCGGAAGCGGACAACCGTTACAACGAACTTACCATCACGGAAAAAGGTGAACAGATCGTCAAGGACAGTAAAAAGGCATTCCATAATACGGATATGCTGATGTTCCGGGATTTTTCCAGAGAAGAACTGGAACAGCTCGGTGAGTATCTTGACCGGATCGCAGACAACCTGCTTTCGGTTACGGAGGAAAAAGAATGAAACGCTGGTTCAAGTATGTAAAACCTTACGCGAAATATTTCATTTTAGGACCGCTCCTGATGATCATCGAGGTCCTCGGCGAGGTGGTCATGCCGAAACTTTTCGCGAACATCATCAATAACGGCGTCGCCAACCAGAACCCCGGTTATGTCGTGACCATGGGCCTTCTGATGATCGGCATGTCCGTCCTGATGATCGTCGGCGGCGTGGGCGGCTGCTATTTCGGGGCCAAGGCCTCGATCAACTTTGGCGCCGATGTGCGCAAGGATGTTTATACGAAGGTCCAGACCTTCGGCTTTTCGAACATCGACAAGTTCTCGACGGGTTCGCTGGTCACAAGACTTACCAACGACGTAACCCAGATCCAGAACTTTACGAACATGCTGCTTCGCATGTGTCTGCGTACGCCAGGCATGCTGATCGGCGCGCTCTATATGGCGATCCGCCTGAACGCCCGCCTGGCGCTCGTGCTGGCGGTCATCATGCCGGTCATGGTCGTCGTGATGGGCACTGTGCTGAAGCTGTCCTTCCCGAAATTCTCCAAAATGCAGGCCATGGTGGACGGCCTGAACACGAAAGTGCAGGAGAATATCACGAACATTCGCGTCGTGAAATCCTTCGTCCGTGAAGACTATGAAGAAGAGCGCTTCCGCACCGCGAACGGCAACCTGAAAAAAGCCGGTATGGACGCCATCGGCATCATTATTCTCATGATGCCGGTCATGACACTGTTCATGAATCTGGCTTCCCTTTCCGTGATCTGGTTCGGCGGGAAAATGGTCCTGGTCGGCACGATGCCACTGGGCGACCTGACCGCTTTTATCACCTACATCACACAGATCCTGTCCTCGCTGATGATGCTGTCCATGATTTTCATGCAGCTATCCCGTGCGTCCGCATCAAGCAAGCGTCTGGGCGAGGTCCTGGACGAGAAGGTGGCGCTCACCGACGAAAACGCAGCGCACAAGGACAAACTGGTCGAGGAAGGCCGTATCGAATTCCGTAACGTCGGATTCCGCTACTACGAGACTTCCGAGGAAGAAGTTCTCATCGATATCAACCTGACGATCGAACCCGGCCAGACGGTGGGCATCATCGGTTCCACCGGCTGCGGCAAGACGACCCTCGTCAGTATGATCCCGCGGCTGTACGATGTGGATCGCGGCGAAGTATTGATCGACGGGATCAACGTCAAGGATTACAGCCTGTATAACCTGCGTGAAGGCGTGGGCATGGTATTGCAGAAGAACGTGCTGTTCTCCGGCACCATCGAAAAGAACCTTCGCTGGGGCAAGCAGGACGCGACCGAGGAAGAGATCACGCAGGCCGCGAAGAACGCGCAGGCGGATGACTTCATCCGCAGTTTTTCCGACGGCTATCAGCGGATGCTGGACCAGGGCGGAACGAACGTCTCCGGCGGTCAGAAGCAGCGTCTCTGTATTGCAAGAGCTCTTCTGAAATCGCCGAAGATCCTGATCCTGGATGACTCGACTTCCGCGGTCGATACCGCGACGGAAGCCAGGATCCGGCAGACATTTAAAGGTGAGCTGAAGGATTCCACAAAGATCATCATCGCGCAGCGGATCTCGTCCGTCAAAGACGCGGACATGATCGTGGTCATGGACGACGGAAAGATCACCGGCGTGGGGACCCACGAAGAATTACTGAAGTCCAACGAGGAGTATCAGGAGATCTATTACTCCCAGATGGATAAAGAGGAGGTGACTGCATAATGCCGCCAGGACCACGTGGAATGGATAACCGGAAACCGAAAAACACAAAGGCGGTCATCGCCCGTCTGTTCGGTTATGTCGGAAAATTTAAAGGACGTATGATCCTTGCGCTGGTGTGCGTCATCATCCACACCGTCGCGAATCTGGCCGGCTCGTACATGCTCCGGCCGATCATCAACAACTATATCATCGAAGGCGCGGGTCTCGAAAAACTGGCAGGACTCGGCATGGGCCTGATGGTGCTGGCCGGGATCTATCTGGTCAATGTCATCAGTACATACCTGCAGAGCCGCCTGATGGTGACCGTTTCCCAGAGTTCACTGGAAGCGATCCGTAACGACCTGTTCGTGAAGACCCAGAAACTGCCCGTCCGCTACTTCGACGCCAACGCGACCGGCGATTTGATGAGCCGCTTCACGAACGACGTGGACAACATCGGTATGATGCTGGACAACTCGCTGGTGAGCCTTGTCCAGGGATCCCTGCAGCTGATCGGTACGCTCATCATGATGATCTATACCAACATCTGGCTGACCCTGATCACGGTCGTATTCGTCCCGCTGTTCATCAAATCCGCGGGTGCGATCGGCAACAAGAGCCGTAAGTATTACCGTGAGCAGCAGAAGGCGCTCGGTGCCCTGAACGGATATGTGGAAGAATCCGTGAACGGCCAGAAGGTCGTGAAAGTATTCAATCATGAATCCGAATGTATCGAGGAGTTCAGCGCGCTGAACACAGATCTTCGCAACAAGCAGGTCGGCGCGCAGTTCTTCGGCGGTATCATGGGCCCGATCATGGGCAACATGTCCAAGATCTGCTACGCGCTGACCGCGATGGTGGGCGGCGTCCTGTGCGCGATCGGGCGTTTCGACGTCGGCGGCCTGACTGTTTTCGTCAACTATTCCAACCAGTTCTCGTTCCCGATCATGAACCTGGCGAACCAGGTCACCACGATCTTCTCCGCGCTGGCCGGTGCCGAGCGTGTGTTCGAGATGATGGATCAGGAACCGGAGCACCTGAAAGACGACACGACCGAGGTCGTGGACGATATCAAGGGACATGTCGAACTTCGCCACGTAAACTTCGGTTATGTGGAAGGAAAGACTGTTCTGAAGGACATCAGTGTGGAAGCCAAACCGGGCCAGAAGATCGCGTTCGTCGGTTCGACCGGCGCCGGTAAGACGACCATCACGAACCTGCTGAACCGCTTCTACGATATCCAGGAAGGCGAGATCCTGATCGATGGGATCGAAGTCAAGAAATTTGACGGGGAGCAGCTTCGCAGGAACATCGCGATGGTGCTGCAGGATACGCATTTGTTCACCGGAACGGTCAAGGAAAATATCCGCTTCGGGCGGATGGACGCGACGGATGAAGAGATCGAGCAGGCGGCCCGTACCGCGAGCGCGCACAGCTGTATCATGCGTCTCGACCACGGTTATGACACACTGCTCGAGGGTGATGGTTCGAACCTGTCTCAGGGACAGCGTCAGCTTTTGAATATCGCCCGTGCGGCGATCTCCAAGGCGCCGATCCTGGTGCTGGATGAGGCGACGAGCTCCGTC
This sequence comes from Bacillota bacterium, assembly GCA_017620135.1. Lineage (GTDB taxonomy): Bacteria > Bacillota > Clostridia > Lachnospirales > Bianqueaceae > RUG760. The sequence goes on along the minus strand of JAFZQZ010000043.1, from coordinate 5,153 downwards.
GATACCCGTACCGAGCGTCACATTGAGCACGGTATGGAACGACTGATGAAAAACCGTACGACCTTCGTCATCGCGCACCGTCTTTCCACCGTACGCAACGCCGATCTGATCTGCGTACTGGAGCACGGTGAGATCATCGAACGCGGTACACATGAAGAGCTGCTGGCAATGAAAGGCCGTTATTACGAACTGTATACCGGCGTGAAGGAATTGGATTGATCCAAAAGGAGTCATATGGAAATCAAAGACAGAAATCAGATCGAAGAGCAGTTCAAGTGGGATATCACCACACTGTTTGAAAATGATGAAGCCTGGGAAAAGGCACTCATGGCGATCCCTGAAATGGCGAAAGGTGTGATCGCCTATCAGGGCCGGCTGAAAGAATCCCCCGCGGTCCTCAGAGAGTTTATGGACGCGGATTCACTGTTGAACCGGAAGATCGAAGACGTCTTCTGCTATGCGCATCTTCGTTACTCGGAAGACACCCGTGCGGAAGCCGGACAGATCATGACATCCAAGGCCATGAGCGTTCTGACCCGGATCATGGCGGCCATGAGCTTTGCGCAGCCGGAGATCCTTTCTCTTTCGGAAGAGGATTTTCAGCGCTTCATGGACAGCGAAGAGCTGGCTCCCTACCGGCATACCCTGGACGATCTGCTCCGGGCCAAGGCACATACGCTGACCGAGGCAGAGGAGAAGATCCTGGCCGGGATGAGCGAGATCCGGCGGGCGCCGGGCGAGATCGCGAACATGCTGCAGGACGCGGATATGAAATTCGATCCGGTCAAAACATCCTCGGGTGAAGAGATCGAACTGACCGGTTCCAACTACATCCTGCTGCAGCAGAACCCGGACCGCGAGATCCGCAAAGCCGCCTTCGCAAACTATTACAAAGGCTTTAAGAACCATATCAACACATTTGCTTCGACCTATTCGAGCAGTGTCAAAGCGGATGTTTTCGACGCAAGGACACGGCATTATGAGAGTGCCCGCGCGATGTCCATGGCAGGGGAGAATATCCCGGCCGCTGTGTATGACAATCTGGTAGAGACCGTGCATAAGTTCATGCCGGCGATGTACCGTTATGTGGAACTTCGCAAGAAGATCCTGGGCGTGGATGAGCTGCACTATTACGACGTCTATGCACCTCTGTGCGCGGATTCGGAGCTTTCCTACACCTATGAACAGGCGAAAGAAATGGTCAAGGCTGCGGTCGCGCCGCTGGGAGAAGACTATGTCAGGACCGTCCAACGCGGCTTCGACGAACGCTGGATCGACGTTTATCCGAATACCGGCAAGAGCGGCGGCGCCTATTCTTCGGGCACCTATGACAGCAATCCGTTCATCATGTGCAATTTCACCGGCACGATCGATTCCGTAAGCACGATCGCGCATGAGATGGGCCACAGTATGCATACGTACCTGGCGAACACCCACCAGCCGGCGCATTACGCGGGTTATACCCTGTTCGTGGCGGAGATCGCTTCCACCGTGAACGAAAACCTGCTGATCGAGCAGCTGCTGGAGAAGGAAACGGATCCGAAAGTCCGTCTGTATCTGCTGAACCAGTATCTGGAGAACTTCAAAGGCACGGTCTACCGTCAGACCATGTTTGCCGAATTCGAGCAGAAAGCCCATGAAGTGATCGAAAAGGGCGGCGCCCTTTCCGCGGAGCAGCTCAGCCAGATGTACGAAGAACTGGTGAAGCAGTATTTCGGTCCGTCCATGGTGATGGACGAGGAAGTCCGCTATGAATGGGCCCGTATTCCGCACTTCTACCGCGCGTTCTACGTATACAAGTACGCGACCGGCTACTCCTCGGCGGTGGCGCTTTCCGAGAAGATCTTAAGAGAAGGCGAGCCGGCAGTGAAGAAGTATCTGGAGTTCCTGTCGATGGCCGGATCCGACTATCCGCTCGTGACCCTGCAGCACGGCGGCGTGGATCTTTCCACGCCCGAACCCATCGAGCGCGCGCTTACGAAGTTCGAAAAGATCGTGGAAGAAGCGGAAAAGACCTTTGAGATGCTGAAATAAGTAGGAAATGCTTTCCGGCGGGATGGGCTGGTGGCGCCTGCGCCATCTGCACCACCCTCTGCGCCGGCGCGGCTCGAGCATTGCTTTGTAAATCGCTGATTTCCTGATTTACAAAGCAAGATTGCGCATTAAATCGACGAGTTGCTTTGTGAAACACTTATTTCCGCGATCTATAAAGCAAAGAGTGCTTTGAAAAATACGGTTTTACCCATATTTCAAAGCACTCTTTTTTTGTCTAATCGTAGAGTCCCGGTTTTACCTGCTTTTCTGTCTCAGGGCATAGACCAACAGGACGAGCAGGATCGCGCAAAGCGCGCCTGCAAGATCCAACCAGACATCCTGGATCATCGGGCCGCGGCCGGAAAAGATCTGAACAGTTTCGTCCAGAAAAGCGATCAGCCAGGAAACACCGGAGGAGCAGGCGAATGTGAGACCGAAAGTCGGGCAAACAGCGCGTGGAATAAAGGCAGGATAAGAAGTGAGCAGACCAGGCCGGTCAGGTCCCGCGTCGGAAGGCCGTTGGGGAATATACCGCCAGATGCGAAGCCAGATCAGACAAAGCTGCAGCCCCAGAAGAAAAAACTCGGTAAAGTGTCCGGCTTTGCGGACAAAATGCTCCAGATCCGCTTCAGGGCCAAGGATCCGCAAAAGGATCGGATACAGGATCCTGGTCACGAAGCCGCTCTCGGAAGAGGAGATCCGAGGCGACATGGCAGACTGAGTGAAAATCAGAAGAACGGTCAACCCGAGCAGAAGATACTGCCACCAGAATGGCCTGAAGGATTTGTTTTTCATTACAACACTATTGAATTGTGAAGGAATACACGTCATTCACGCCAAGGGAAGCCTCAAGTGTGAGCACGCCGTTCTCATAAGTGAATGGCCAGGGCTCATCCGTGACGGCGCTTTGCTCTTTGAGCGCGGCGACTTCCGCCTTGTTCAGAGAAATGGGCGAACCCATCGCTTCCCAAAGCTTCAGCGGATTGCCGTGATCCTCATCGACCCGGCGGACAGTGACCGCAGCAGGCGCTTTATCCAGTTCGATCTCGACTTTGACACTCTCTTTGGGAAGGTCCAGGTTCTTCATCTTCTGGCGGAAGAGAACGACCTGCATGGCGGAAGTGTCGTCCTGCTGCTCCAAAGGTTTGAAGGCGGCGTAGCCGATCTCACCTTTGGTCGCATTCGGGCCAAGGTCAAGACGTCCGTCCGGGGCATCTGTCAGCATTTTGATAGCGTGATAGACCGGTTTGGGGATGCCGTTCTGTGTCAACATACCGAAACCGCCGTGGAACTCCTGCGGGAAGGGGTGCAGCTCCTCAAAGATGTCGGAGAAGCACCAGATCGAAGAACCGTCCAGGCTGTCCGCCACATCCAAGGCCGTCTTGACATCGTACGCCGCGACTTTGCGGGTATCATTGGTATAGGAGGAGAAGCCGGCGTTTTCGTTCCATTCGGTGTAGTAAACCGGCAGTCCGGCTGCCTGTTTTTTGACGATGGGAGCGTTCGTGATGAACACATCGTTCGGGATGTCTTCTGCCTCGGATTTGTCGGGCATGATCACACGGAATCCGTTGATAAAGGACTTGTCTTCGATCGTCACGAGTTTCTTTGCGACTTCCATCATCATGGCGCGCATCTTCTCCATGAAGTTTTCTTTCGGTCCATCCTCTTCTCCTTCGCCGGCAAGGCCCTGATCTTCCACACCGCCTAAGGGATCGCCGGCATACTGATGGGTGGAAACGAAATCTACCGGGACGTCATGGACGCGGCAGTATTCGACAAATGCCTGGACCCATTTGGAACCGCTGGTAGCCGGGCCGCCCACCGGGATCTGCGGATCGATTTCCTTGATCGCGCGGGCAGTCGCTTCATAAAGCTGGAAGTACTCTTCCTGCGAACCGTTCCAGAATGCACCCGGAAGATCCGGCTCGTTCCAGACATCGAAATACCAGGTACGGATCTCCTCGATCCCGTAGCGGTGGATCAGGAAGCGGAGGAAGGCCTGCATATAATCCTTCCAGGCAGCCATATCAGCTGGCGGAACGATTAGCGGCTTGTAGAAGAATGAACCTTCGAGCGGACGGCCTTCTTCCTGGAGGGCCAGTTTTTTCGGCATGAAGGAAAGCTCGACGAACGGTTTCATCCCGGCTTCGAGCACATTGTCGTAGGCCACGCCGCAGGCATTGAAGTTGTATTCCGTAAAGGCCTCGGAACCGGGCAGCGGCATCATCATGGAAAGATCATTGAAGGTGCGCATGTCATCATCGAAGATGCCGTGGAAGCGGACCCGTTCGATGCCGAGCGTATCATGAATGAATTTCAGCTGCCTGGTATAGTCGGTGCGCAGCGCTAAAAGCGCGTGGCCGGAACCCACACAGAATTTCCAGTGTTTTTTATGAGGAACAAGGGGAGTATCTTTAGACAGATGAATGATCATGGTAAGGACCTCTCTTTTCATAGGATGTCATTATTATATCATGAAACGCCGATATTGAAAACGTCTCGGATTACACATAAAAACCTCTTTTCGCATGGCTTTTTCCGTGGTATACTTTCTGTAAAACTATCATAAGGCAGGTGTGATCATGCGTATCCTCTGGTTATGCCTTTATATCGCGGCGTCTGCCGTCCACCTGTATCACAGCTGGAAGGACGACTCGAAAAAGCGAAGGATCACAAAGCCGCTTCTGCTGGCTTTTCTGATTCTGTTCTACCTGTTTTCCGCCAAAGAATTAAGCACCTTTTTACTGCTCGCGCTGATCTTCAGCTGGCTGGGCGACATCCTGCTGATCCCGAAGGGACACGGATGGTTCACCGCCGGCGGCATCAGCTTTCTTTTCAGTCATGTTTTCTTCATTCTCACGTATGTGGGCAACATCCGATACGAAAATGTCGTCTGGCTGATCGTGATCCCGGCCGCGATCCTGTACTACGGAACGTCGCTGCTGATCATCCGCGCGCTTCGGCCGACCACGCCCAAAGCCATGATCGTGCCCATGTACCTGTACCTCATCGCGAACAGCACGATGAATGTTTTCGCGCTGATGCAGCTGTTCTCCTATCGGAACGGGCCGGCCGTGGTGGCCTTTGCCGGCGCGGTCCTATTCTTCATCTCTGAC
>JAFZQZ010000042.1 GCA_017620135.1 Bacillota bacterium | reverse complement strand
TCTCCAGATTTTCCTTTGTAACCCTGATGTATTCCATACTTACCTCCCTGCGTCCTTCTCTTCAAAAGGTTTGTTCCAGGAACCGATCTCGATCAGATTTCCTTCCGGATCAGCGATATAGCAGGTTCTCTGTCCCCAAGGTTCAAGTTCCGGTTCAAGCACAGATGTAGCGCCATTTTCCACTGCCTTCCTGTATGCCTCATCTACCTCTTCGAATGTATCCACATACAGCGCAATTTCAAAATGACCGTTCAACCCCTTGATATACTCATATCTCCGGTTTGTCATCTTCTCAAAATCTTTCCTGCCATAAAGCAGAAATAATGTTCCGTCCTTCACAAGGTAAACATTAGACGTGTTCTCTTCTTCCTTAATTTCGAATCCAAGCACATCTCTGTAAAAACTGATCATCTTTCCCATGTTCTCAACAAGCAGCCCAAAGCCATCTAATCTCATTATCCTAATCCTCCATAGATTTTTAATGTTTCTTCGGCATTCCTGCAGATAATGTCCCGCGCTTCTGCAGGCTCTAACACCTCTGCCTTTGCCCCAAAGGTCATGAGCCATGTCACAAGGTTTTCCATATCCGTATAATCTGCTGTAAAGAGCAACCTTCCATCATCGGTTTCAGTAAAACAATGCGGTCCGAATTCTTCAACCAGCCGCCACTTCATATCCGGAGTAAACAGAGCCTTTACTTTAATTCCACCCAGGAAGATTTTTTCAGTTGACAGATCCGGCATAGGTGCGTTCCGACATATAAACTCTTTATCAGTTTCCGCAACCTTATCCATACGGTTCAGCTTAAACAATCTGTAGTCCTTACGATCTGCACACCAGCCCCAAAGATACCAACTGGACCATCGGAACACTAAATAATATGGCTCGACTGTTCGTTCACTTTCCCCTGAAGGAGCATAGTATCGAAAGCTGATCAGGTGCCTGTCTCCGATTGCATCCTGTATAGTTTCTATCTTTGGAGCCAGTGAATCCCGATACCATGACGACAGATCGATCAAAACAGAATCCTTGCCGCTGATAAACTCAGAGGACCCCGCCTGAATCTTCTCCATCAATTGGCTGTAGTAGCTGCTTCCACTTACACTGTCCAAGCTACGAAGCCCGGCAAGTATCACCTGCATATCCTTTGATGTCAGGATCGTCCTGTCCATACGATATCCATCCATAATGCTGATGCCACCGCCGGTACCTTGCGCAGTTCTTATGGGAATCCCTGCCTTGCAAAGATCCTCAATATCCCGGTTTATCGTCCTGCGGGATACCTCAAACCTTTCAGCCAGCTCAGGAGCCGTTGTCTTTTCTTCCTGCAGTAAGATCGACAATATCCCGATCAACCTGTCTATCTTCATAATCTCTCACGCTCCGTACATATCATAGCAAACGCAACACGACAACTGTATGTCATGTTTATTATACCATCCAAATTAAATTTCTGGAACAAAAAAGACGGCCAGCAGAGAACTCGATCTCCACCAGCCGTCATTCTTAACTCCTACAGACGATATCCAACCGATTCCGCTCTTCAGCCTGCCCCATCCGGCAGAACTGCCTTTACCGCTCCGGTCAGGATTCTGTTCCTGCGTCTTCTTCGTATACTTGCTTTTGCCGTCCCAGCTGGATCCGCTCCAGGTATTCCCGGACAGGCCGCATTTCATCCCGAAGATATTGTTGGCATTCTGAGCCAGTTCACTCTTCCCATAACCGGATTCCAGAATGAACTGAGCCAGCGATACCGATGCCAGGATGCCGCCCTTCTTCTGTTCCGCAGTGAAGAGCGCACCGACCTTCTTGATCGCATCCGCTTCAGACAGATCCTTCAGGACAGATGCCTGCGTCCCCTTTGCAGCCGAACCGCCACTGGAATCAGAGGATCCCTGCAGCGCCTTCGTCACCTTCGACACCACAGCGCTTGAGGCAGAGCACGACGAGCTCCTGCAGGAAACGCAGGTGGTTTCCGACATGGTGCAGCAGTGCATTTACGAAAACGCCCACGTTGCTCTGGATCAGGCCGAATACCAGAAACGGTACGACGCCCTGACGCAGCGCTTCGACAAGGCCAAGGCTCGCCTTGAGGAAGTCACCGAGGAGATCAGCCAGAAACAGACCCAGCGTGCCAATTACAAAGCCTTTCTGAAGGCCCTTGAAAGGCTGCTGGATCAGCTGCCTGAATTCACGCTGAAAACTTGGCACGGGCTGGTGGACTACGTCACGGTCTATGCCGAGGACGACATCCGGTTCACCTTCAAGAACGGGCAGGAAGTAAAAGCCTGACACCCGGACATAAATCAAGCTCCCGATCATCGGATTTTCACCGGTGGCCGGGAGCTATTTTGATTTCGTGAAACTAGAAGTTATCTGACAGACTGCCATTCCTCTTTGGAAAGGCATGTTATGTGTTCCGTTCGGAGAACGCCCTCTATGGCACAGGGCACATTATAGGCCGTATGATGATAATGAAAACCGCACTTCTCCTGAACACGCTTTGACT
>JAFZQZ010000041.1 GCA_017620135.1 Bacillota bacterium | reverse complement strand
CTTACCTTCAACAGCCAGATGGCCAAACAGAACCAGGTATATGTAACCGTCACCTACTATGAACCGTGCCAGGATACACATAGTGAGGCATATGGGCTGCAGGGACAGTATTTGACAGTTACTGGTATCTGCTGGAATGTGGATACAGATATTACCAATACGATCCAGATAGATGACAGACGGATCGCAGTACGGGATATTATTCGGATCGAGAGTCCTGACGGCATCTTTGAAAGAGAATGGGAAAGCATCTGCTTTCCGTAAGAAAAGGAGACTAATTTAGTGAGACTATTTATTGCGCTTCGTCCGGAAAAGGAAATGAATGATTTTATTGAGCACGCCCAGGATAGCTGCAGAAAGCTGAATGTTGAAGGAGATTATACCCCAAGGGACAACTTCCATCTGACACTTGCCATCATCGGCGAATATGATGATCCGGACAAAGTCGTGGAAGTTATCAAAGAAGTACCGTTCAGACCATGGTGGATTACGATAGAGCATATCGGAAACTTCAATGATATATGGTGGGCTGGTTTTGAAAAGAGTGGATGGCTGGAAACGTTGGTCCATGACATCCGTCAGGCTTTAGAGAAAGCCGGGATCCCATATGACAAGAAAGAGTTTATTCCTCATGTAACGATCATTCGGAATGCTAAATGGAAACATGGGAGCCATGATCTCTTTATTTTTCCGGGAGAATTCCATGCAGGCAGCAGTATATCACTGATGCGTTCCGATCTGGATGAAGATGGAAACAGGGTTTATACGGAAGTAGCTTCTGTTGATGCTCATTACTGATTTGACATCGGTATAGTCTGATCAAGAGCAGGTTTATAATAGACATAATATAGATTATATACAATCTATAACAAGCAAATAGTAAACTTGACAAGATTAGACAGCTGTGCTGTAAGTTTAAATATGGCTCTATGGAAGTGTCGGTGATACCGAGATAATTGACAACTGAATATTTCATAACGACTTTAAATCGCGCAAGCGGAGCAGCACCGATTAGGTGTTGAGAAACTACCAAGCACCGTACGAAGCCGGATTGAGACAATTACAGGAGGATAACTATATCCTTATGTCTTGATCCGATTCGACGGTGCTTTTTGTTTGCGCGGTTCTCGCTTTGTACGGGGTTGAAGTCCTTTCTCAGGCTTTCGCTTGGGAAAGGGCTTTTTTATGAAGTGGCTGTGCTACCAGGCCAGATACCCGTAATCTCCCGATTTTTGAACTCAAACGAAATTCAAAAATCAAGGAGATTACAAAATGAATTGGAATAACGGATATGAAAAAAGACGCTTTGAACAACGCATGAAGAGACAGAATGCAAAATTCCGAAAGCTCGGGATGACGGAAGAACAAATACAAGCGATCCATGATTATGATCTGGAAATTTTTTTGAGCGACCGGAGATTTGCGGAACACAATCAGCCATTGGAGCCTGTTGTTGACGATATGGAAAAAGATTTGCAGTGTCCACTGTTGAAGTTCTTTTCCCGCGAATTGACAACTGAGCTGGAAAGTGATCAGGAAAACAGATTCTGGTGGATAGAAGAAGTAGAGGATGAACATCTGTTACGTGCACTCAGTTATATGGATGATCTGCAGAAAGAAATCCTCACTTTAATTGCTTTCGAGAATATGACGCAGACCGAAGCAGGAAAATACCTGGCTAAGTCTCAGCCAGCGATCGCAAGGTGTTTGAAAAAGATACGGGAGATTCTTCTTGGCTGCGGCTTTGGATTAACAGAAGGGGGATGTGACGATGCGAAATAAGAAGTACGTCCCTGTGATGGAGATCTGTCTGTGCAGCCGCTGTGCTGGAATTTTTTATGATTCCAAAGACTACTATATTGAACGAACCAATCTTTATCAGATAGTGCTGGAGCCCTGCAGTATTTGTACAAATCCTCGGGGATATGATTTTATCGTACGTTCCCGAACTCAAAGATCTGCGATTTCGCAAACTGGAGGGAGGTTCGGAAAATGAATACAATGACAGAGAACAACAAAGATATTACTTTTGCCGCACTGAAGCTCATTGAGCAGTTATATCTGGATCATAAGATTTCTCGGACTATATATCGAAATATCATACGTGAATATGCCGAACCGGAAGACGTGTGCAGGTTTTATGGATTCCGGGAAGATTCATCAGAGGAAGGAGGGATTGCAGCATGTACGGAGTCTACAATGTAAACTCGGATTTTGCCAGACGTGATGTTGCAATCTATGCCCGGGTTTCAACAGAACATGAAGAACAGATCTCCGCACTAGGCAATCAGATGGATTGGTATAAGCCGATTTTGGCAGCAAGACCTGAATGGACACTGGTTGCTCAATATGTCGATGAAGGTATCACAGGTACGTCTGCTGAAAAACGACCGCAGTTTCTGAAAATGATCCGTGATGCGAAGGCACACAAGTTTGACATGATCATTACCCGAGAGGTATCGCGTTTTGCTAGAAATACGGTAGATACGCTGCAGTATACGAGAATGCTGAAAGAATATGGCGTTGAAGTTTTCTTTATCAATGACAATATCAAGACGTTCGATGGTGACGGAGAACTTCGTCTGACCATCATGGCGACGCTGGCTCAGGACGAAAGCCGAAAGACTTCCATTCGTGTAAAGGCTGGTATGCAGACCGCGATGGAAAAAGGAGTATTGTTCGGAACAGGCAATGTTCTCGGTTATGACCGTGTGGGCAAGGATTTTGTCATTAACGAAGAACAGGCAAAAACCGTCCAGATGATTTTTGAGATGTATCTGAACGGAATGGGAGTGACCAGGATCAGCTATGAGCTTGAAAAAGCCGGAAGACTTACGGCAACGGGATTAAAGCGATGGCATCCTGCTACAGTTTCACATACGCTCAAGAACAGTCTGTATTGCGGGATCCTGACATATCATAAGGAATATGTTCCGGACTATTTGAAACAGAAGAAAGTCAAGAACATGGGAGAGATGGATAAGCTATATGTCAAGGGAACGCATCCGACGATCATCTCGGAAGAAGATTTTGAGCGTGTTCAGATAATGATGGATAAAAAGGCGCATGAAGTACCAAATGGTGCAGTCGGGAAGCGCAAGTTGGGGTATGCCAGAAGTGCGACGACTGTATGGCCTCGGATCATGCGGTGTTCCTGCGGTGCCAAGTTCAATCAGAGAAGTTGGAATCATCATGGAAGTCGTAATGAGATCGCCTTTCAGTGCTATCGGGTCATTAATTCCGGATCAGTAAGAGAGCGGGAGAAGAAAGGCCTTTCCACGAAGGGAATCTGTACTACACCGATCATTCCGGAATGGAAGCTGGAAATGATTGCAAAGAAGATTTTTTCTGAGTTTCTTTCCGTGGATTCTGAAATCATCGAAGAAGCACTGCGTATGCTTAAAGAGCATCAGGAGGATAAGAATACAAAGCTTGGCACAGATATCCTCGATGCGAAGACAGAGGAGCTTGAAAGATTCAGAAAGAAAAGAGAAAACCTTGTCAATATGCGAATGGAAGGTGAAATAGACAAAGACTACTTCGTTCAGAAGAAGGCGGAGCTGGAAGCAAGAATGGATATTCTGGCTCAGGAGATCCGTAAGATGACACTGGCGGCGCAGGAAGATGCGGAGAGGGTTTCACCGGAAAAGAAGTTGGCGGATCTGAAGTCGCAGTTAGAGAAATATACGGACTTCAAAGAGATGGAAGTGATTCCGGAGACCGTTATCGAAGCATTCACCAAGCAGATTATCGTCAGCGATCAAGGTCTTGATTGGTATCTCAGGTTTAAGAAAATGGATAAATCTTTAGAGGAAAAGGTCAAGGGAAAGCGGAAACAGGCGAAAGAGGATTATGAGAAGGTCTATTCCTTCACTCTGACGCTGGAAGATGCCAAAGCCTATGTCTACAGTTTTTCTAAGAAACGGCGAGTACTCAACTGGAAAGATATTACAGTTAATCTGTGGATGTGAAAAGCTAGCACATCGAAAAGAGCAGCCTGGGAATAATCTCAGGCTGTTTTTAGTAAGTAAAGGATAACTAAAAATGCTGTTGGTTATTAGCCTTGTGATCACAAGGCTATATTTATAAAATTAATATTCGTATTAGAAAGCGCTCGAAATTGGTGCATAACTTATGACTTTGAGCTAGTATAGAAATATAAATTTCTGATATTGCTCAAAACCGTAGCATTTTCGCTTGTTTTGTGCTAATATAAAAATATAGGAGGTCTTGTAATGGAACTGTATAAGGAACTGGCTGCCCTGCGTTGCTTTACCCATAGCGACATGGTACGGCTTACTGGATCGGAGAGCGCAGCCATATGGAATATAAAGAGTTATTTAAAAAAAGGATATATTGAACGTATACGGCGAGATCTATATGCCGTCATAAGTATGGAAACAGAACAGCCGATCCCGAACCGTTTTCAAGTCGCATCGCATATAACTGAGGATTCCTTCATATCGCATCATAGCGCATTTGAGTTTTACGGATATGCCAACCAGGTGTTCTATGAGGTATATTTCTCTACGGAGAAGAGAGTGCGGCCATTCGATTTTGATGGTCTGCATTATCAGCCCGTATTGTGGCGTGGTAATGATAGTATCACGGAGACGAATAACGGAGTGCGTGTTACATCACTTGAAAGAACAGTAATAGACAGCATTGCTGACTTCACAAAGATCGGCGGACTCGAGGAACTACTGCGATGCCTTGCGCTTATACCCTCCCTTGATGAAACAAAACTGCTTAAAGTATTGGGAGCATATGAGCGTGGACAGCTATATCAAAAGGCTGGATATATTCTTGAGGCATACAAGGATGCGCTGTCTTTATCGGAAATGTTTTTCTCAGAATGTATGAAACACTCGTCTTCCAGTAAAACCTATCTGTTCGATAAACAGGAAGATTTTGTGTTCCATCGGAAATGGCTTTTATATGCGCCGCATGATCTGAAGAAACTTGTTGATAAGGGGGTGAATGACTATGATGCAGTTTGACCGCATTTCTCTTGGCAGACAGGCTAAAGAGCTTGGCTTTGTCAGAGATACATTTGAAAAGGTATGCCGTCTTACCGATGTGTTGTCATTCATGGAAAGTGATGCGCTGCTTTCCAATACGCTGGCATTGAAGGGCGGAACTGCCATCAATCTGACCATATTCGATCTGCCTCGTTTGTCGGTTGATATTGATATGGACTATTCAAAAGATGTTTCGAGAGAAAGCATGCTGCAGGAACGGGAGCAGATAACTGATCATATCCGAAAATACATGACCGCATCGGGATACAGCCTAAGCTCGAAATCCAAGCAGTATCATGCGTTGGATTCTTTTGTGTTTGAATATGTCAATGCAGGTGGGATGAAAGACAATTTGAAAATTGAAATCAATTATATGCTGCGCTGCCATGTGTTCCCTGTTTTCTGCAGAACCGCCTACCTACCCTGGAACGAGGACAAAATCACCGTGTTAAGCGTTGATCCGATGGAAATTTTCTCTGCAAAGGCTGTCGCATTGATAAATAGATCGGCCGCCCGCGATCTGTACGATATGTTTAATCTGTATAAAGCCAGGTTGTTTGACGAATCACAGGAAACTGTTTTCAAAAAGTGCATCATGTTTTATTCCGCAATAGCATCTGAGAGTGTCCCAGAGCATTTTGACTTCAGTAGGATTGGGAATATATCAGCGCAGAAAATAAAAACGGATTTGACTCCTGTTCTGCGGAGAACGGAACACTTTGATCTCCCAACAGCAAAGACAAAGGTGGAGGAATATCTGAAAAGAATTCTTCTCCCGGAGACTGATCTTTCATTTTGGTCGGCGTTTGCAGAAGGAGAATTTAAGCCGGAGCTTCTGTTTGACGATTCAGAAATTCTGTCAAGGATCGCAGAACATCCGATGGCGCAGTGGAAATGCAGCAGGAAAAAAACTGAATGATCGGTCATTCCTCCCGTGCTGTAAACGGTAAAATAAACTATTCAGATTCTCGCCACAAATTAGAAGAGCAGCCTGGGAATAATCTCAGGCTGCTTTTGATAATAAATCTGGACACTCTGAGAATTACAATAACACAGCGGGAATTGTTGAGATAATATGATTTCTGTACTCTTGAAAGCAAAAGGTGAACATTACCGAAAACGATGATTATTTACCGAAAACTTGTGAATATGTATTGATATACGACCGGTGATGTGGTATTATTAACGTAATAATATCTTTATAAGGAAGTGTTTGAAGATGTTCATGGAAGAGAGACAGCAAGAAATTGCTGATATTATCAAAGAAATCGGGAAAATTACCGTTTCTGAGATTACTGAAAAATATGAGATTTCAGATGAATCCGCGCGGAGAGATTTACGAATCTTAGAGAAGCAAGGCTTGTGTAAGCGTACTCATGGTGGTGCAATTCGTCTTGGACAAGTCAATGTGAGACCACCTGAAGATCGAAGTTTTGATACGATGACAATTCTCGACACATATCGTGAAATTGCGCGAGAAGCAGCGCGTAGAATTCAAGACAATGATACGATCTACCTTACAGGCGGCTCGTTCGGCCATATCATGTGCCTGTTCTTACCGAAAGATATTCACTATACGCTTATAGTCAACAATGTAGAACTTGGTAAAGAATTACGTTCATTTGATAATATTGATGTTTTTGTTGTGGGCGGAAAAATGAGAAGAAGCGGAAGTATTACGGATTCTTTGGCCAATGACTTTATCAGCAGAATGCATTTTGATCGATGCTTTATCACAGGAGCGGGATTAACTGCTTCCTTTGGTCTTTCCAATGGGACAGATGAAACAGCAACATTTCAGCGAACAGTCATGAGAAATAGTCGCCATAAATGTCTCCTGATACCTGGGGCAAAAGTAGGAGTTGATTCTTTTATTAAAGTTTGTGAAGCAGAAACATTTGATGAAATCATTACGGATTGGGACTGCACGGAAGATCAGCTTCAACTCTTGAGAGAAAAAGATATTGAAATCACTGTTGTTAAGGAGACAAGACAATGAATAAAAGTACATTTGCTGCAACGAATCGAATTATCACTGATATCTCAGATTATATTTTTGTTGATGATACGGACCTTTCCATAGGTAAAGCAGACGCAATCTTTCTTCCGGGTGGGTCGCATCCTGAACAACCTGAATATGCAGCAGAATTATACAAAAAGGGATTAGCATGGTGGCTTATTCCTTCCGGTGGTATCAGTATCAAGAGAGATTCATGGCCGGGAGTAAGATCAAAAGCAGATATTTATGATAAACTATATGAATCCGATTGTGAGTTCTTTACAGATGTTCTCATTAAAAATGGAGTACCGAAAGATGCTATTATAGGGGAAGATCAATCCAGACACACACATGACAATGCTTTCTTTTCAAAAAAAGTAGCAGATATGGCAGGATTAGAGATTAATACTGCTATTATTGTGTGTAAAGCTTTTCATGCCCGAAGATGTTTGATGCTGTATCAAATGGCATTTCCATCGGTAGAGTTGAAGGTGTTTCCCGTTCACTGTTATAACATTACAAAAGAGAACTGGTATACTACAGAGATCGGGATCAACCGGATTTTAGGTGAGCTTACCAGATGTGGAAACCAGTTCGTTCCAGATATAAAGAGTTACCTGCTCAATTGATTCTAAAAAATCAGGAGTTCAAATGTATGGACCAATGGGTACTTGAAAGAACTTTGCCAGTTCATTTACTGGCTGCGAGTGGGTTAGTTTATGATGAGAATAAAAAAATCTTACTTCTTCATTCAAAGCGAGGATGGGAATTCCCCGGAGGCGTGATCGAGCAGGGAGAAACCGTCATTGACGGTCTGAAAAGAGAAATACTTGAAGAGACAGGGTATGAGGCTGAACCTTATGTGTTTACTGGAGTTTACCAAAACTTGGCCAGAAAAGAAGGGTATGGGCCGTTGCAAGGATTTGAGCTACCACCAATAACAAACTTTTGCTTTTTGTGCCGAGTTGTTGGCGGAGAGTCACACACGAGCGAAGAATCTGACGCGATTCAATGGGTATCTGAAGAGGAAGCCAGGAGACTGGTTACTTTTCCAACGTATGATAAACGTTTATTTAATATGTTAAGCTTTCATAATCAAACCGTGTGGTCTTCTTATTATTTTAAAAAGGATCAGTGGACAGAGATAAAATATAACGATGTTTATTTGTGGACCAATAATTCATTTGATGACGAAAGTATCATTAGAATATGATGATTAAACCACAAATAAAATGAGCAGCCTGGGAATAATCTCAGGCTGCTTTTGGTAAGTAAAGGATAACGGAAAATGCTGTTGGTTATTAGTGTTTTGATTATGGTGTTTTCAAGATGCCAGAATTATTAGCCATTTCTTTTTTCTGATAATGTTTTGCCTGAGCATTCCAAAGTTTGGAATACAATGAATCGGGATCAGAGAGCAGGTTTTCGTGACTTCCGCGCTGAACAATTTCACCATGATCGAAAACAAGGATTTCATCACAAAAGCGGCAAGTTGAAAGACGATGACTGATATAGACGGCAGTTTTATCTTCGACTATCCGGTCAAGCTGTTGATAGATCTCAGCTTCCGCTATAGGATCCAATGCAGCTGTAGGCTCGTCCAAAATCAAAAAAGCAGAATCTTTATATAATGCTCTCGCAATCGCAATTTTCTGTGATTCTCCTCCGGAAAGCTTGATTCCTTCTTTATCAAACTCTTTTCCAAGGTAGGTGTGGATACCTTTTTCCATACTTGCAAGGCGGTCAGCAAATCCAGCTTTTTCAAGAGTACTGATAACCTTTTCCTCATCATAGTGAGTGGAAGCAGCGACATTTTCCGAAATGGGGACATTTAACAGATGATAATCCTGGAAAACCACAGAGAATAGTTGTTGATAATCTTCCATATTATACTGTTTGATATTGATTCCGTTTAGCAAAATCTCTCCTTCATCAGGATCATATAAACGGCAAAGCAGTTTAATAAAGGTCGTCTTTCCAGAACCATTTCTACCAACGATCGCAAGACGATTGCCAACCTTGAACTTGACATTGACGTGTCTCAACACCCACTCCTTAGTACCAGGATAACGAAAAGAAACATCTTTGAATTCGATATCATATTGTTTATCGGATCGTTTTTCGATGGTTTGAGAGCCCTGATACATATCATTGGAAATATCCAAAAAATCAAAGGTGTTCTTTAAGTAAGATGCATTGGTATAAAGAGAGGAAAGTGCTTCTGCCAGAAGGGTCAATCCGCCGGTCAAGGCCGTTAAAGCACCAACATATTGAGAAACGTAGCCTATGTCAAAAGCGCCCCCATATGCTTTCAAACATACGATGATATACGTCATACCCATAAACAACGCAAGAATTGCCGCAGACAGCCCACTGGAGATACCACCGATTCCTTTCTCATGGTTCCAAATAATATTGTTTTCCCTTAGAGAGGTAATTTCATCAAACGTTTTATTTAGATATTTGTCTATGGAATAGATTCTGTTTTCCATAGGAGCACCGTTCTGATCATTAGTTGTCTGAACATACCAAAAATCAGTGCGGTAGACATTTTCGTTGAGAGCGGCCCGATTATTCTCTCTGAACTTTTCATTATTATGTGCAAGCTTTGCTGAAAAGAATACAGAAACAGCAATCAACAGGATGACACAGGGTACCAACCAGAAAGAGTTTAAAAAGAGCAGGTTAGGATGTTCCGAAGTGACAGAATATGAGAAGAATGATATCGTCAACACAAGAGAAGAAATAATGCTGGTTAGTCCGGTCAATCCTTTTTCCAGATGTTTTCTTAGATTAAAAAGGCCATAACCAAAGCTGTTGGAATCATTTTCAATCAGTTTTCTTAATTCCTGAGTTTTTGCGTCGTTTAATGCAGGGAAATCCAGAGAAAGCAATTTCTGTCCATTTATGCTTCGGTTTGTCCAATAAACATTCCCTTCGCAATAACCTTTATAGTGTTCTGCCCATGAAGATAGAATAGAGACAAGTGTTACAGCAATCACCAGGTAAGCAGCTTTCCAGATAAGTGTTGTATAAGAAGCCCCTTCCGACAAGGCGCTAATGAGCCTGGCACTGAAGAAAATCGCCACATAAGGCGATATGCCTTTAAATAACGAGAGAAGAATTACACTTAAATTCAATCCCGGGTTTTCTTTCCCAAAGATCTGATAGCCACGGAAGGTCAATTTGATTCTTTGTGATAAAGAGAGCTTAGTCGATTCAGATTTCATCACTCATTTCCTCCGTTTCTTTTTGATAGTAACGGCTTTGGACTTCAAAGAGATCCGCATAAGCACCATGTTTCTGGAGGAGAGATTCATGCGTTCCTTCTTCTTTGATATGTCCGTTATCCATAAAAAGAATGCGATCACAAAAACGAGTCGATGCCAGACGATGGGAAATGAACACCGAAGTTTTCTGCGCTGTAAATGCATTATATTGCTGATACATATCGTTTTCTGCAATTGGATCTAAAGCGGCTGTCGGCTCATCCAATATTAGGATCGGCCCATCTTTATACAATGCCCTTGCAAGCATTACACGCTGCAGTTCACCCCCGGAAAGCTTTGTGACATTCATGTTGGCATCTTCAAAGAACTTCTTTTCATAATCAAACTGACCAGAACTATAGTATGTGCTCAATCCGCCGGGAAGAGAATCGATTTTATCTTTTATCCCTGCAAAGCTCAGGACTTTATCCATTTTTTCCTGATCGTACTCATTATCCAGAGGAGCGATAGTTGCATATAAAGGTGCTTGTAAAGCATCAAAAGACTGAAATACCGCGGAGAAGAGGGTATAATAATCTTTACGATTGAATTCACGAATATCGATTCCATTAAGTTTAAGAGTGCCGTTTGTCGGATCCAAAAGTCCAAGAATCAAATTGACCAAGGTCGTTTTACCAGCTCCATTCAGCCCAACAACAGCCACCTTTTCATATGGATGCAACGTGAGAGAAATATCAGAAACAGCATCTTTTTCACTGTCCGGATATCTATAGGTGACATGATCCAGAGTAATCTCATATCCCTGTGCGCCTGAAGGGAGAGGCAAGCCTCCTTCAAAACGAAAAGGTTCTTTAATTTCCAAATACTCAAAGTATTGACCCAGATCAATCGAATGACGACGAATTGAATGAACCCCTTGAATGATACCATTGACCCAAGAAGTGAAGCCTCCTACAGCTGCAGTATAAAGGAGAAATTCCGACAGAGTGATGGTTTTCCGAGATATAGCTGTTAGTAAAACGAAATAGCCAAGTCCGTTACGAAGAAAAGTGACAGCTACATCGATCAGATCTAAACAAAACCAGCTGGTTTCCCGCTTTTTATACCACTCACGCATTGTATTAAGGAGACTTTGATACAAGTCTCTGATCCATTGCTGCATGTGGAAAATCCGAATGTCTTTTCCCATTTCTTGGTCATACATCGTATCCACGAGATACCATGCTTGCCCAAAATTCTTGCGGATCTTTTTCATATTGCCTTCATCCGCATAATCAAGTTTGATTTTTATGGTTGCTCCAGCGGCAGACAATATAAGAATTGCTCCCATCAGAAGCCAATTAAAACGTCCCAGAACAAATCCAAAAACTATGAATCCAAGTGTGTTCCATGCAAGAGAAACAAGATCATACCATATTGTACAAGCATAAGAGCTGCTAAATCCGACCGAGTTAAACGCAATCCGAGAGCGATCTTCAAAGTCAGAAGTAATTACGTTGGCATAGGAAGTCCCAACATACTTTTTTCCTGCATTATTCAGCATTTGCATCGTCAACTGCAGTCGGCCGTGTTCTGCGATTGTCTCCAAATATTGTTTCACAGAGGAAGTAACCAGGATTCCGCAGGTAAAAAGGAGAATGGTTCCCATCAGCTTGGATAGAGGAGCCTTTGTCTCAACGGTTGATAAGATCATTGGGGAAACCAAAAGCTCAAAAATACGTTGCATTGCGGTAACCAATATAAGCGCAATACAAATATACAGCACACTTTTTCTATGTTTCCATGCCAATTGAGTCATTTTAAAAATGACTTGCCAGACATTATATTTAGTTCGTGCCTTTTTTTCTCCTGTAGTTTTCTTGGGCATATAGAATACCTCCGCACTTCAACAGTAAATATATATTCTAATATAAATTAGTGGAGTTGTAAATATATATCCAGATTATACTCTGAGAATTTGATCCAGTATTAAACAGCCCGGGGATTATCATAGGCTGCTTCTGGTAAGGAAAGGATATACTGATCAAATGTCGAATAATGGAAATGGAGTGCGATAACTGAACAAGTAGAATATTTTTATGGGATTTCTTCCGCAGGATGCTAATAACAGCCTTCTGTAAATAGTATCTTGTTGCACGCCTTGCAGTGGGGTATAATAGGATGCAATTGGAGAAACCGGGAATCATCCCTATAGCATATTTCTTCCGCAGAGTAATAGCAGATACACAGGCCGCGATCGCACAGAAGAAATAAGTAATATGAAAGGCTGATCAGATCGGCCTAAAGGGACCGGTTTTCACTTCTAAAGGTGGAGACCGGTCCTTTTTCATGTCTGTGCATTCCTTAGACGAATATTACAAATAGTATCCCTGCCTGATTTACCTGGGCTCCTCGTAAAATCATCCATTTCACTTTTCTTGGGAGAAGCTCCTCGCGCCAGACCAAAAAGTTCTGCAATCGCCCGAATCATCAGAACGACGATCCTCCCGTGAGGAGCAATATCCCACAAATTGCTCGAAATTTAAACGAATAATTCGAGCACCAGGAGGAAAAAGTTCAATGTTGAGAGGAATCGTAGGAGACCAATACGAGCACGTGCAGTATTTTATCGCTCTGCGTGAGGAGCTTCTCGCAAAAAAAGTAGAATGACTAAATACGCGAGGAACCATTCATTCTGGTGATGGCTCTGAGCTTCAACAAGTGGCCAAATGGATGATACCTTGTAACATCACAGGTTATATGGTATTATTCCTCATATATCTTTTAGGAAAGAGAATTGCACAATGAGAAAACCGACAGTAACTATCGCAGTTTTAGGGAATACAGGTCATGGAAAATCGACCCTGGTTGCTGCGATAAGTAAAATCTTAAGCAAGAAATACAAACTCAGCGATCCCGTTCCGTTAAACAAGATTGACGAGGGTGAAGAGACCAAAGTTAGAGGAATAAGGATCAATACTTGTTCCGTTGAATGCGAGATAGAGGACAGAATATACAGGTTCATTGACTGTCCCTCCCATACTGACTGGATCAAAAGTCTAATCACGGGTGAAGTGCGCCCTGACGGAGCAATACTTGTTGGCGAAGCTAACGGAGGTTTCGGACCTCAGCTAATGGAGCAGATCATAGTCCTCAGTCAGGTCGGAACTCCGTTTGTTACGATTTTCATCAATAAGTGCGATTTAGTTAATGACGAGGAGTTTCTGGATCTGGCTGACTATGAATCTCGTGAAGTGACCTCAGCATGTGGATTCGATGGGGATAATTGCGAAGTAATCCGCGGATCGGCCCTTAAAGCCTTTACAGGAAATGAACGCTGCTATACCGATAGCATACTTAAGCTAAAGGCTGCTCTGGATGATATTCCTGCTCATGAAGAAAAAGATGAGGAGCTGCTTCCATTTTTGATGGCTGCAGAAGATATTTTTGCCATCACCGGAAAAGGTATTGTCGTTACGGGGAAAGTGGAAAGAGGCTGTGTTCGTATTGGGGACATACTTGAGATAGTCGGGCTTGGATCAGAAAGCCGTATAGTGACGGTATCGGGAATACAGATGCTTCGGGATACTGTTACAGAAGCTAAACCTGGGGACAACATAGGTTTACTGTTTCATGGTCTTTCCAGGGATGATATCCAGCGTGGACAGGTGCTGGCAAGACCAGGTTCCATCCCTTCACTTAAATCATTTTCGGCTCGGATCTATGTGCTGACTCCTGAAGAGGGTGGACACAGAACTCCCATGCTTGACGGATCATTGGCAAGCTTCTATTTCAGAACAACAGATGTGAACGGGGTTTACAGACTACCGGCAGACTCTTCGATGGTCATGCCAGGCAGCAGCGTGGAGATCTCAGTGGAACTGCTGTCTCCTCTTGCGATGAAGGATTATGACCACTTTTATATCCGAGAAAACAACAGAATCTCAGCGGTTGGTGTTGTGTTCGGACTTAGCTCAAGGGATCCGGTAATGCAGTATGCCGCTGTGAAACTAAATAAAACAGTCGACCATTCTGGTGAGACGGAGACAAGAAGTGTAACAGAGCAGGTCAATGCTGAGACAAAAATGTCAGTAAAACCGGTCAAAGCAGAAACAAAACCGGTAACAACACTGAAAGAGCCCCCGGAATTACAAGAAGTCACCGAAGAAAAATCCGAATTGGAAAGTGCGAAGAAACAGGAAAAGAAATCCGGTCAAACACGAAATAGAAAGCCGAATCCGGACAGGGAACGGAAAGCGGAAGCAGAAAAACTAGTTAAAAAAGGAAACAACAGTTACAGTAAAGAAGATTACGAAAAAGCGTTCGAATATTATCTGAAGGCAGCCGAGCTTGGAGACCGTATTGGGCAGAAGTATGTAGGCTACATGTATAGGGAAGGTATAGGCACGGAAAAGGACAACGACAAGGCGTTCAATTGGACTCTGAAATCTGCGGAGCAGGGAGAGTCTGTCGCTCAGACCAGGCTGGCCCTGATGTACGAAGATGGCAGAGGAACACCTCAAGAATTCAATAAAGCGTTCGAATGGTTTGTGAAGGCGGCAAAGAACGGTAACGAGATTGGTATGTTCAGAGTCGGATGGGCATATTGGGAAGGAAAGGTTGTTGAAAAGAACGACGCAGAAGCTCTACGCTGGTTTGAGAAAGCTGCAAATAATGGTCATAAGTATAAGGAAGCGGCGTACATGGTAGGTTACATGTATCATTGCGGATATGGTACGAAAAAAAGCATCAAAACTGCCAAATTCTGGTACAAATATGCCTCGGCTTTGGGATATGAAAAAGCAACGAAGGCGCTTAAGATCATCCGGTGGCCATGGAATTGGTAAGATGCCGGAAGAGTATGAGATAACATGGATACGAACATTAACCAAGAGAATTGGGATACTTTATCCCATGAAGAGAAGAACCGACTTTTGTACGAAAAACAGAAGGCTCTTATGAAAACATTTCTGGAGAAAGGCGCCATTTCGAAAGAACAATACGAAAAGAGTTTCCACGATCTGACTGTAAAGATGAACATTCAAAGAGATACCCGGTGAAAACCGGGTTTTTTATGGCTGTATTTTTAAGAATGCCCTAAAGAGTGTGGATCACTGAAGTCTTTTCTGCAACGTGCAGATGTGATATACTCAAATAACAGCAAAGCCAGGGTCTAAGGAGGAAGATGAATATGCCACACGTTGAAATAAAATGCTTTACAGGCAGGACGGATGAACAGAAAAAAGTCTGCGCAGAGAAGATCTCTGAAGTGATAGCAGACACACTTGGATGCAGGATATCCAGCGTTTCCGTTGTGATTAAGGATATTGATGAAGAGAATTGGAAGAAAGAGGTATGGGATAAGAACATTGTCCCTGACAGAAAGTTTTTGTTCAAAGAACCCGGATACACATGCGATGAATAAAGAAAAATAAGACTTCTTGAATCCACAAGGCGTTTCGTATTATAATCTAAGGAAGGAACTGTAAGAGAGGAGTAAGTGCTATGGGTCGATACAAGAGACAAAATACGAGAAACTGGAAGACATGTTTATTGATACTGGCTGTTCTTTTGGTTTTGGTGATCATTATGCCAACGACCGTGTTTGCTGAGGAAGATTCCCCTCAGACCAGCGTGACAATATCAGCAGAAGTGAATATGGAAGGTGCAGGAACCGTTAGTGGCGCCGGTACATATAAGATCGGTGATACGGTGACCATAACGGCTAAACCCGCAAGCGGTTATTTGTTTTATCGCTGGAATGCAGATGATCCAAACCTGCAAAACGCCGGAGCGGAGCTAAAGTTCACGGCACAAGAACCGATGGTCCTTGTGGCGGAATTCGTTAAAGTAGAAATTAGCGATATCTCTGATAAAGTCTTTACCGGCAACCCGATCAAACCTGATGGTACGACCTTTACGGTCAGTGTCATTGATATGGGGGGTCAACCGGTGGAAGGACTTGACTATGAGTTGTCATATGGCAACAATCTAAATGTAGGTACCGGTACCGTTATCCTGACATTCTCCGGCGGTACTGTGAGCAAAACGTTCAATATAACCCCTGCCGATATCTCTACAGCGACAGTCTCCATTGCAGACCAGGTATATGACGGAGTGGAGCTAAAGCCTGTCCCGACGGTCACATGGAATGATGTGACGCTTGTACCGGATGTAGACTTTACAGTGAAATACGAAAACAACGTTCATGTCGGGACTGCCTCCTTTACTGTAACCGGAGAAGGCAACTTTAAGAGTGATACATCGGTGTCTGGCACGTTCGAGATCGCAAAACGTCCGCTTATCATCACAGCCGCCTCAGCCGAACGACCGTATGATGGAACTGCGCTGAGTCCAGACAGTGCTAGCGGTGATAATCTCGGACAAGGGGACAAAATCTTATCTGTATCATTCCAAGGTTCCCAGACCGAGGTTGGAAGCTCCAAAGCCACTGTCTCAGATGCTGAAATCTGTAACGCCGCCGGTGAGGACGTAACTTCCGAGTATGACATAAGTTATGCGCCTGGTACACTTACCGTCGATCCCGCAAAGGTGACGATAAAGGTTGCAGACGCTTCTAAGATCGAGGGTGAGCCGGACCCGGCATTTACCGGTACAGTCGAAGGACTTGCGGATTCAAGAGATCTGGGCACGATCAGCTATCTCCGCTCAAACAGAGACGAAGCCCCCGGCACCTATCAGGGAGTTATTAATGTGGACTACACTCCCAATCGAAACTATGATGTGACCGTGATCAATGGCAACTTTACTATCAATGCAAAACCCAGAAATGATTCTTCCGGGAGTTCCCCTCGTTTGTATGATGTTCCTGAAGGGCATTCATTGTACAGATCCTGGACTAAAGGAAGCAATGATGAACTCAAGATCATAATAGAACGTTTGGAAAATCCTGAGAGCTGCTTCAGTCATTTTCGTGAAGTACAGATCGACAAATATCATGCTGATCTTCCCGCAGAAGCCGGAAGTACGATCATCACGATCAGCCCTGAAATATTGGAAGCGCTGAGTGTCGGCCCTCATACCATCACGGTCATATTCGATGATGACGAGGTCGAAATCAACCTGACGATCAAAGCGGAAGAAACTCCCGCTCAGCCGGATAATTCCAGTACATCCGATCCGGAAGAAGATTCCACGGAGCCGACGGAAGCAGAAGAGGTTCCCTCTCAGTCGAATGTTCCCAATACAGTAGACATGAGTCATCCTGGAGTCTGGATCACTCTGTTCGTGCTGTCAGGGATGATCCTGTCCATCGTAATTAAGTGTCAAAAGCGAAAAGTAAGGAACTGACTATGAAGAATTTTGTTTTTATTTCCCCCAACTTTCCGGAAAACTACTGGTTTTTCTGCCGGAAGCTGAAAGAAAACGGCCTTCGGGTCCTGGGCATCGGAGACAGCCCTTATGATAACCTTTCCCCGGAACTGAAAAACTCTCTGGATGAATACTATAAAGTTTCCTCTCTGATGAATTATGATGAAGTCTACCGGGCGATCGGTTACTTTATTCATCAATACGGACGGATCGACTGGCTGGAGAGCAATAATGAATTCTGGCTGGAACAGGACGCACAGCTCAGGCAGGATTTCCATATTACGACCGGTTTCCAGCCGGAAGACATGCCGCATGTCAAGTTTAAGTCCCTCATGAAAGAGCGGTACCAACTGGCCGGGATCCCGGTGGCCAGGTATCACATGGTGGACGATTTCGATGGATGCAGCGCTTTCATCAAAGAAGTGGGCTATCCGGTCATCGTCAAACCGGACAATGGTGTAGGCGCCAGCCGGACCTATAAACTGACATGTGATGAGGAGCTTGTCGAGTTCCTGAAGGAAAGAGACAAGATCGTATATATCATGGAAGAGTTCATCGACGCGACCGTCAATTCCTATGACGCTATCATCAATAGCAAGGGAGAACCGATCTTCGAGACGGGAAACGTGACGCTGGTCGATATCATGAACGTGGTGAATTATGCTTCCAACTCCTTCTTCTATATCCGTAAGGAGCTTCCGGATGACATCCGCGAGAAGGGCCGTGCGGCAGTAAAGGCTTTTGATGTCAGGAGCCGGTTTGTTCACTTTGAATTCTTCCGGCTGAACAGAGATCAGCATATCGGGAAAAAGGGAGATGTGGTGGCGCTGGAAGTCAACATGCGGCCGAGCGGCGGCATTTCTCCTGCGATGATGAACTATGCCAACAGTACGGACGTCTATGAGATCTGGGCCGATATGATCGCCTTTGACAAGACCGATAAAGGAACGGCGGATAAGCAGTTCTGTGTCTTTATGGGGAGAAGAGACTACCGGAACTATGTGCTGAGCCGGGAGGATGTTCTCCGGATCTATCATGATCATATCAAGGAGGAAAGCCGCGTGGATCCTGGTCTTTCCGAAGCCATGGGAGATTATATGTTCCTCGCCTGTTTCCCGACGGTGGAGGAGGTCATGGACTTCGTACAGAAACTGATCGAAGAAAAACCGGCAGATTAATATAGTGGCTTTTATATCTCAGGAAAGGGGGTGTACGATGTGAGCAAGGTCGTTGTCGGAATGTCCGGCGGCGTCGACAGCGCGGTCGCCGCGTATCTGCTGAAGCAAGCTGGATATGAAGTGATCGGGGTCACGCTCCGCACCTGGCAGGCGGAAGACGGCAGTGAAGGCCTGTGCTGTGATATCGACGACGCGAGAAGCGTTGCGAACAAGGTCGGCATCCGGTTTGTGCCCGTCAACTGCACCTCGGACTTTCAGAAATATGTCGTGGATCCCTTTTCAAAAGCTTATCTTTCCGGACTGACACCCAATCCCTGTGTGGAATGCAACCGGTATGTGAAAATGGAAAAGCTGCTCTATTACGCGTATGTCGTAGGAGCGGATCACATCGCCACCGGTCACTACGCTTCCGTGATCCGGCTGGATAACGGAAGATATACGGTCAAAAAGGCCAGTCACGCGGAAAAAGATCAGACGTACATGCTGTACAGGCTTTCCCAGGAGCAGCTGGCCGCATTGCTGATGCCCCTTGGCGATCTTTCCAAGAGCGAAGTCAGGCAGATCGCGTATGGCGCAGGACTTCCGGTCGCGAACAAGCCGGATTCTCAGGAGATCTGTTTCGTGACAGACGGAAGTTATGCGGACTACATCGCGAAAACAGCTGGCGCGGATCTTCCCGGCGAGGGAAACTTCGTGGATGAATCCGGAAAGATCCTTGGAAAACACAAAGGAATCATCTACTATACGGTCGGACAGAGAAAGGGACTTGGCATCGCGTTCGGTCACCCTGTCTATGTGAAAGAGATCCGTAAAGAGACCAATGAAGTCGTCCTGGGCGACGACGCGTCCCTTTACAGTTCGGAGCTATTCTGTACAGATGTCAGCTTTCTGAGCATCCCGGAACTGAAATCGGGAGAGAAAACCACCTGCATCGCCAAGATCCGTTATCAGCATGACGGAACGATGGCAGAGATCGAATCGATCGGTCAGGACAGCATCAGAGTATCCTTTCATGAGCCGGTAAGAGCAGCCGCACCGGGTCAGTCGGTCGTCTTTTATCATCCGGACGGATACGTGATCGGCGGCGGTATGATAGTCAGCGGAGGGGAAGATGGTTTATTACAGAGATGATGAAGTGGTCATCCGCAAGATGGACGAGACGGATGCTCAGGTCTTCAGCGATGAATTCGCGGCTCAGGGATGGGATAAAGGCATAGACATCTATCAGAAACGAATGCAGGATGAAGCGGAAGGAAAATGCATCACACTGGTAGCTGAATACCAGGGACATCCTGCCGGATACGTGAACATATATCTGGATGTGACCGGCGGTCCTTTCAAGGGAAAAGGATGGCCGATCCTGGTGGATTTCGGCGTACTGGAGAAATACCAGAGAAAAGGGATCGGGTCCCGGCTGATGGATACAGCGGAAGAGATCGCCGGACAGTACGCGGATACCGTCTGTCTGGGCGTCGGTCTTCACAGCGGATACGGAAGCGCGCAGAGAATGTATGTGAAGCGAGGATATATCCCGGACGGGTCCGGTGTCTGGTATCAGGATAAACCCTGTGAACAGTATGAAACCGAGATAGCCAATGACGACGATCTCGTATTGTTCCTTTATAAAACACTGAAGTGACTGCCCGATCGGGTGACGCAGGAGGAAAGTATGAATAAAGAATTCTTGTTTGATCTGTTATCGACTGGCTCCGTTTCCGGCAATGAAACGGAACTGGAAAAGAAGATCTATGACTATATGCAGGATAAGGCGGATCAGGTAAGTGTCGATGAGCTGGGCAATGTGACGGCAGCTGTGAATCCGACAGCCTCTTTTAAAGTACTGCTGGCGGGACACGCGGATGAGATCGGTCTGATGGTCACGGCCGTCGGAAGTGACGGTACACTGATGGTGACAAAGATCGGCGGGATCTACACGAATACGTATCCGGGTCATAAAGTGCGGGTCTATACGAAGAACGGCGTGATCTACGGCGCGGTAGCCAATTCCCGTGAGATCTCAAATAATAAAGAACTGAAAGACTCCGATCTAAGGATCGATATCGGCGCAAAGGACAAAGAAGACGCCCTTAGATATGTGGATCTGGGCGATACCGTCACGTTCGATACCGATGTTCGGGAGATGCTGAACGGCTGTATCACCGGCAGAGCGCTGGATGACAGGATCGGCGCGTATATCGTCATGGAGGCGCTGGCGGAAGCGAAGAAAAAAGGTGCTGAAGTCGGCTGCTACTCTGTCACGACGACCGGTGAGGAAACGACGAGCAACGGGGCGTATTTTACCGCGTCCAGAGTCAAACCGAATATCGCCATCGCTGTGGATGTGACATATACCTCGGATAACTGCGGGATCAGCGAAGCCGTTACCGGTGATGTCGCGGTAGGAAAGGGCCCGGTCATCTGCAATAATCCCTCCATCCATAAAAAACTGAACGCTAAGCTGCGGGACTGCGCGAAAAAACTGAATATGGCGGTACAGACAGAAGCCGCGAACGGGCATACGGGGACCGACGGTGATACCATGCACTTTACCGGGATCGGGGTGCCCTTTGCTCTGGTATCGATCCCGCTCCGGTATATGCATAATCCGGATGAGGTAGGCTCGCTGAAAGATATTCAGGATTGTATCGACCTTCTGGCGGAGTTCTTTGTCAGCTGCAGCCCGGATATGGATCTGAAACCGTTCTGAGGTGAAAAATGGCAAATCTGATCGTAGTATGCGGCCCACAGGCTGTGGGGAAGATGACAGTTGCGGAAAGTCTGCGGGACAAGCTTCGGTATAACATGATGATGAATCATGACAGCATCGAAATCTCCGACAGGATCTTCGGGTTCGCGACGCCTGCGCAGAAAGAGTTTAACCGGTATTTCAGAGAAAAAGCGTTTGAACTTGCGGTAAAGCATAACGTCGATATGATCTTTACCTATGTCTGCGCGTTTGAAATGCAGGAGGAAAGAGATTATCTGACCATGCTGCATGACCAGTTCACCCAGAGCGGCGGGAATTTCTATTTTGTGGAACTCAGTGCTTCGCTGGAGGAAAGGATCGCGAGAAACGAGACTCCGTACCGGATGGAACGAAAAGCGTCGAAACGGGATGTGGGATGGAGCAGAGCCAACCTGCTGCATGACGCGGAGCATCACAGACTGAATTCGATGGAGGGAGAGACGTGGTTCGAGCACCATCTTAAAGTCGATAATACGCATCTGTCTCCCGGAGAGGTAGCAGATCAGGTGATCGAAGCTTTTCATCTGATCCCAAACGAAAAGGAAGAAAAAGAATACCGCTACGGAGTTTAAACAGATCAGAAGACTTGAAAAAGAATGAGAAGGTAAAATAAAATGAATTGGATCGTTCTGGCATTCAATGCCGTTTTTCCGCTTCTGGCCTTCATGGCGATCGGTTATTTTCTCGCGTACATCAAACTCTTCAAAAAAAGTACCGCGGATGGAATGAATGCGCTGGTGTTCAAGGTGTTCCTGCCGCTCAGCATTATTCAGAGCATCTACAACGCGGATGTGAAGAATTCCTTTGATGTAAGGCTCGCAGTGTTTGTCGCTGTCTCCTGTATACTGGCCTATATCGTCATTTCTTTGATCATCAACGCGCGTGAAAAGGATAAGACGATCGCGCCGGTCATGATCCAGGGGATCCATAAAGCCAACTACAACCTTCTGGCGATCCCGATCATCCAGAGCTTTTTCGGAAGTGAGATCGGCATGGCGGCGGTACTGGTCGTAGTCATCACCCCGATCGTGAATATCTGTTCGACACTGGCATTTGAATCCGCCAGGGCATCCTCCGCGGATGGCGGAGAAAATACCGGCAGGCCCCAAATGGATATGCGCAGTATCTGGAAGCTCGTGAAGAAGATCCTGCTCAATCCGATGGTTTCGAGCGCGCTGATCGGACTGCTTCTGAACCTGTCAGGGATCAAGATCCCCACGCTGATCATGAACAGTGTTGTCAGCAAGCTCGCGGCTATGTCAACGCCGGCCGCCATGCTGGCCCTCGGCTGCGGTTTCAACTTCAAACAGATGAAAAACTGGGTCCGTCATCTGGCGATCGTCTCTACAGGAAAACTGCTGATCCTGCCTTTGATCAACGTGACGGCAGCGGTCCTTCTCGGGATCCGCGGCGCCAATCTGATCGCTGTCCTTCTGTTCAGCGGTGCGCCGGCAGCCGTCAACTCCTACAGTACAGCGGTCTCGATGGGCGGAAACGAGGAACTGGCAGGCGAGATCGTGGCTGTCACCTCGCTGCTTTCCGTATTCACGCTGTTTGGTTTTCTCAGTATACTTGGGACGATGGGGTATTTATAAAGCATGAAAGAGAAGCTGTCACTGAACGGAAATCAGATCAAGCTGATCGCGATCATCGCGATGACGATCGACCACCTGACCTGGGTCCTGTTTCCCGGGACGCAGGCCGTCTGGTATGTTTTCGCGCTTCATATCATCGGAAGGCTGACCGCCCCGATCATGTGGTTCTTTATCGCGGAAGGCTGCCATTACACCCATGATCCGAAAAAATACGCGGGCAGGCTTTTCCTGTTTGCACTGATCTCTCATTTTGCCTACAACTTTGCTTTTGGCATTCCGTTCGTTCCGCTCTCCACAGGGCCGTTCAATCAGACCAGTGTGATGTGGTCTCTGGCGTGGGCCGTCGTGTTGATCTTTCTATGCCGAAGCGAAAAGATCCCGCAGTGGGGGAAGATACTGGCGATCATCCTGATCTGCGTGATCTCTTTCCCGTCCGACTGGTCCAGTATCGCGGTCATGTGTCCGTTCTTCCTGTACGCGCACAGAGGAAGCTTCAAGAAGCAGGCATGGGATATCGTTCTTTGGTCATTTATCTATGCGCTGGTCTATTTTCTGTTTCTTGACAAAGTCTATGGGATCCTGCAGATGTTTACAGTCCTATCGATCCCTGTTCTTTCCCGGTACAACGGAGAGAGAGGAAACTGGAAAGGGATGAAGTGGCTGTTCTATCTGTATTATCCCGCGCATCTGATCATCATAGGGATCCTGCGGATGATCCTTCATGGAAACATATCGCTGATCTTTTAGCTGAGTTTTATAAAGGGAGGTTCAGGTCGTCATGTCAGAAAGGAAAGTGGCCGTCGTCACCGGCGGATCCAGGGGGATCGGACGCGGGATCGCGCTGGAACTGGCGTCGGAAGGTTATGATATTGCTTTCAGCTACCGGGAATATGAGGAAGGCGCAAGAGATGTCAGAGCGCTGATCGAGGAAAAGGGCGTCCGCTGCCGGTATTATCAGATCGCGATGGAAAACCTGGAAGATGTGGCCCGAATGGTCGACCAGGCCCATGAGGATCTCGGCAGGATCGACGTCATGGTATGCAACGCGGCCAAAGACCGCCGATTCAGTATCCTGGTGGCGACGCCGGAAGATATGGATTTCATGACGTCCACCCTTTACAGCGCGCAGATGCTCTCGGCCGGAGCGGCGGCGAGGCATATGGTTAAGGACGGGATCAGGGGCAGCATTCTGTTTATCACTTCGGTACACGGGCAGATGATCAATACCAGTGACTTCGCCTATGGCGGGATGAAGGCAGCGGTAGAAAGATCCTGTAAATCTCTGGCACTGGAACTCGCTCCGTACCACATCCGGGTCAACTGTATCGCGCCGGGCGCGATCAACACGAGGAACATCGATGACGATACATTGAAATATCCCTACAGGGATATCGTTCCGCTCGGAAGAAGAGGAAAAGTGGAAGACATCGCCCACGCGGCAGCCTTCTTATCTTCCGATAAGGCGGATTATATTACCGGCGAGATCATTCGGATCGATGGAGCGCTTGCGCTGCCGAGTATACCGGAAGGATGGGCACAGGCTTATCCTTTGGATAAAGCGTTTATTCAAAGAAGCTATGAAGAGCTTCAGAGTGGGGAGGTAAAAAGCAAACATGTCTGATATCCGCATCACGAAAGTCAGCGCGATCGAGACCTGTCCGCAGGGTTCGAATCTGATCGTTGTCCGGATCGATACCAACCAGCCGGGACTCTACGGCTATGGCTGTGCCACCTATACACAGCGGCATAAAGCGGTCGTAACGGCGATCGAAGAGTATATGGATCAGCTTCTGCAGGGTCGGGACGCTCTGGCCATCAATGATAACTGGTCCGTAATGATGAATTCCTCCTACTGGCGCAACGGTCCGGTACTGAACAACGCGATCTCCGGCTGTGATATGGCTCTTTGGGATATCGCTGGCAAAGCGCTTGGCGTTCCGGTCTGGCAGCTTTGGGGCGGGAAAGTGCGTGAAGCGGTCCCGGTATACCGTCACAGTGATGGCTCGGACTTTGACAGGCTGGATGAAGTGATCAGCCGTTATCTGGAAGAGGGGTACCAGTATATCCGTATTCAATACGGCGGTTACGGAAGGAGCGGAAAGGCTGTTTTTCTGAAAACACCGGAAGGAAGCAAAGAAGGCGCCTATTTCGATCCGAAGAGATACTTAAGAAGCGTCCCGGCTCTTTTTGAGCATGTGCGCAGCCGTTTCGGCGACGAGATCGAACTGCTCCATGACGTTCACGAACGGCTGAGCCCGATCGACGCCGTCTGGCTTGCCAGACAACTGGAACAGTACCGGCCGTTCTTCCTGGAGGACGCGCTCTCACCGGAGGACGGATTCTGGTTCAAGAAGATCCGTGAAGCCTGCGCGACGCCTCTGGCCATGGGTGAACTGTTCAACAATCCTATGGAATGGCAGCCGCTGATCGAGAACCGGTGGATCGACTATATCCGCTGTCATGTCTCACAGATCGGCGGTGTGACGCCTGCCAGAAAGCTGGCGGCCTACTGTGAACCGTTCGGAGTAAAAACAGCCTGGCACGGCCCCGGCGATGTTTCTCCGATCGGTCATATGGCAAATGTCCATCTGGATCTGACGACCACGAATTTCGGAATTCAGGAATGGTGCGGAATGGAACAGGATCCCAGAGTGCAGGAAGTCTTCCAGGGCATGAGCGAGATCCACGACGGATTTGCCTGGGCGAATGATAAACCCGGCTGGGGGATCGAGATCGATCTGAAGGCAGCGGCCAAATATCCGTGCGATTCATCTCAGCCGCACTGGCTTCTGGCCAGACTGCCGGACGGAACATCCGTCAAAGCGTAGAAAGGAGATCCGAATGGAAACGGGAATATGCGAGAAAACGATCGCCTATATCCGGGATCTGTTTCAGGGTAATTCCGGTGGTCATGGGGCAGACCATACACTGAGGGTGTATCATAACGCCATGATGATCGCAAAGGAGGAGCCCTCCTGCGATGAGACGATCGTCATGCTGGCGGCGCTGCTGCATGACGCGGACGATCATAAGCT
This sequence comes from Bacillota bacterium, assembly GCA_017620135.1. Taxonomy (GTDB): domain Bacteria; phylum Bacillota; class Clostridia; order Lachnospirales; family Bianqueaceae; genus RUG760. The sequence goes on along the minus strand of JAFZQZ010000041.1, from coordinate 17,119 downwards.
GTTCCATACCGAGAATAACGCGAATGCCAGAGCTTTTCTGAAAAGTCTTGAGATCCCGGATAAAACGATCGAAACAGTCTGTGAAGCCATTAATTCGGTCTCTTTCAGTCAGAATAAAGGATCCGTTCCCCGTACGCTGGAAGGGCAGATCGTACAGGACGCGGACCGGCTGGACGCGATCGGCGCGGTGGGGATCGCCAGGACATTCGCGTACGGTGGAGAGCACGGCCGGTCCATGGAAGAAACGGTCCAGCATTTCTACGATAAACTGCTGCTTCTGAAGGACATGATGAATACAGACCCGGCGAAAAGGATCGCCGGGGAACGGCACGCGTATCTGGTCTCCTATCTGAAGGAGCTGGAAGAGGAACTGAACGCGGAAAAATAAACACGCAAGAGATCACGCCTCCCGGCAATCACCGGGAGGTTTTTCATTATCCACTGCAACGGATGGAGTATTGCTTTTCGGGAAAAAAGAGGTTATAATATCTATCATAAACAAGATGTTTACGTTAGAGCGCGAAAAGGAGCAACGATGCGAAGCAAAAACCCTGAACTGATGGAACAGATCAGCCGGTATATCGGCGAGTATTTCCGGGATCATCATCACGCACCGACGACCCGAGAGATCGGAGCCACCGTAGGCCGCTCGGCTGCCTGTATCTATCAGTACCTGGTGGAGATGGACAGGAAAGGGATACTGACCTATAAAGACGGAAAGGTCATGGACCTTCCCAAGATCAACAAGACGACGCTCGGGTATTTTTCAGCTCCGCTGGTGGGTTCCATTCGCTGTGGAGACCCTGAAAACCAGGAGGAAGAGGTGGAACTGTATGTCAGCCTTCCCGAGGTCATCTTCGGACAGGGAGAGTTTTATCTCCTTCGGGCGACAGGCGATTCGATGGAAGACGCCGGGATCGCCGACGGGGATCTGATCCTGATCCGCAAACAGACCGAATGTAAACCGGGCGATATTATCGTAGCGCTGGACGAGAATGGAGAAAACACCCTCAAGCGCTATGCCGGCAGCGATGAGAAGAGCGGGAAAAACGTTCTGGAATACGCGAATGAAAAGGTCTATCCGGGGAAGAGGATCCTTGTGGACAGGCTTTCGCTGCAGGGAGTCGCTAAGTCTGTCATCAAAGGACTGGGATAGAAAATGGAACAGGCTTATATCTGTATCGATCTGAAATCCTATTACGCTTCCGTCGAGTGCGTAGCGCGCGGGCTCGATCCTCTGAAGACCAATCTTCTGGTGGCGGATGAGTCAAGGACGGATCAGACGATCTGTCTGGCAGTATCTCCGTCGCTCAAGGCCCTGGGAGTGCCTTCACGCCCCAGACTGTTTGAAGCGAAACAGGCGATCCGCCTTTATGAAACAGCGCATCACTGTAAAGTAGACTATCTTATCGCGACTCCGCGGATGGCGGAATATGAGCGGGTCTCGGCACAGATCTATGGCATTTATCTGCGTTACGTCTCAGCAGAGGATATTCATGTGTATTCGATCGATGAATGCTTTATCGACTGCAGCCGGTATCTGCATTTCTATGAACAGAAGGCAGAGGAAGAGGGCGTTCACCCGGCCCGCTTCATGGCGATGACCATGATCCGGGATGTCCTGAAGACAACAGGGATCACAGCGACGGTCGGGATCGGGACGAATCTTTACTTAGCCAAAATAGCGATGGATATCGTTGCCAAGAAGCAGCCGGCCGATAAGGACGGTGTACGTATCGCGGAACTGAATGAAGATTCCTATAAATTTCTGCTCTGGGATCATCAGCCGCTGACGGATTTCTGGCAGATCGGACGGGGAAAGGCGAGACGGCTTCTGCAGGCCGGGATGCTGACTATGGGAGATATCGCCGAACGATCACAGTGGGATGAAGAATTCTTTTACAAAACCTTCGGGATCGATGGAGAGATCCTGATCGATCACGCGTGGGGGATCGAACCGGTCACGATGCGCGATATCAAGAATTACAAACCGTCAGGCAGTTCGCTCAGCAACGGACAGGTATTGCCCCGTCCATACCACTATGAAGAAGCGGTCCTTGTTTTCAGGGAAATGATCGAAGTGCTCTGCAGTGATATGTTCGCCCAAAAGCTGATCAGCCGGAGCTTTACATGGTGGCTTTCCTATGATTCGACCAGTCTGGAAGCTTGCCCGGAATACAGAGGCGAGCTGGCCCTGGATTTCTACGGACGGATCCATCCGCTGCATTCAGGCGGTACGGTACGGTTTTTGTCTCCGACGAGCAATGTCACCACGGTGACAGAAGCACTGGTCAGGCAGTTTGATGAACGGACGGATCATCGGCTTCTGTACAGAAGGATGGGCGTATGTGCCGCGGAAACTGTCCTGGATGAGTCATTCCTTCAGATGGATATTTTTCAGGATGCCGAGAATGAAGAAAAAGACAGACGCCTTCAGAAAGCCATGCTGGACATGAGGCAAAGATACGGGGCCAATGCCGTTTTCAAAGGGATCAATATGCTGGAAGGCGCGACAACGCTGGAAAGGAATCAGCAGATCGGAGGCCATAAAGCATGAAAAGGATCGGTCTTATGGAAATGCCGGCACTCTTCCGGTACAGAGAAGTGGCCATGAAAGGAAAGCCAAAGCACGACCGCTTTGACAGTTTCAGCATCCGTCATCCGCAGATGGATGTGGGAAAGAGAGCGAAGATCTTCGCTCCGTTCGACGCCCTTAAAGGATTCGATGACGCGGTAAGCGCCGCTGCCGCCGAAAATGAACGTCTGTATGAAAATGGTTGCATTTCGTCTGAGTGGGAGTATAATGAGGACAAAACGCAGGAATGGGAGGATGAAAATGCAGACGAAATGGTATAAGAATGCTGTCGTTTATCAGATCTATCCATTCAGTTTTATGGATGCCAACAACGATGGCTGGGGCGATATCGAAGGGATCATCTCAAAGCTGGATTATATCAAAAACCTGGGCGTCACGGCGATATGGTTTTCTCCGCTGTATCAGTCGCCGGATTATGATTACGGCTATGATATCAGCGACTACCGGGCGATCGATGAGAAGTTCGGAAGCATGGAAGATTTTGACCGTCTGGTCGATGAATGCCATAAACGGGATCTGAAGGTGATCATGGATATGGTCATCAACCATACCTCCACCGAACATGAATGGTTCAAGCAGGCTGTGTCCTCACCGGATTCACCCTACAGAGATTACTATATTATCCGGAAAGGAAAAGAAAAGAACGGGAAACTGCTGCCGCCTACCAACTGGCTTTCTACCTTTACGGGAAGCGCGTGGGAGAGGATCGGCGAGACTGATGATTTCTACCTTCATCTGTTCTGCAGGGAGCAGGCGGATCTGAACTGGGAAAACCCGAAAGTCCGGCAGGAGATCGTGGATATACTGAATTTCTGGCTGGAGAAGGGCGTCGATGGATTCCGGTTTGATGTGTTCAATCTTTTCTCCAAGGTATATCCTCTGCGGGACGATCTTTCTCCGGACGGCGTTCATAAAGGCGCGAAATTCTTCGTGGACGGTCCGAGGATGCATGAGTTCCTGAAACAGATCAATCAGGAAGCGCTGTCCAGATTTGACAGTTTTACGGTAGGGGAGTCGTTCCGTCCGTCGGAAAAACAGGCGCATGCCTATGTGAAAGAGTCGAATCACGAACTGGATACGATCTTTCATTTTGAACATCTGGAGGCAGATAATATCGGCGGACTGAAGTTCTTCAAAAAGCCTTTTGACCTGCTTCAGTTCAAGAAAGGACTGTTCAATCCCCAGCGCTCCTATTATGCTTCCGGATGGAATACGCTGGTACTGGAAAACCATGACAATCCACGATCTGTGAACCGTTTTTCCATCGATACGAAGCATTACCGTTATGAAGCGGCGACCATGCTCGCGACGATCACCTTTATGGGCTTTGGCACACCGTTCATTTATATGGGTCAGGAGATCGGCATGACCAACTGCGATTTCAGAAGCATCGATGAAATGAAAGATCCGGTATCGCATTTTGTCTATGATCTGCTTCATAAGTATGGAATGCCGAAGGCACTGGCACTCATGATCATCAAGTACGGTGCCAGGGATCACTCGAGAGTTCCCATGCAGTGGGACGACTCGGTGAACGCCGGTTTCAATACGGGCCACATTCCGTGGCAGTGCGTCAATCCCGACTATCCCGGGATCAATGTGAAGAAAGATCTTGCATCTGCAAAATCGATCTATCATTTCTATCAAAAACTGATCGAACTCAAGAAGACGAATGAGACAGCCGTTTACGGAGAAACTTCCGAATATGATCATATCCATCCCAGGATCATTGCCTACAGCCGGCAGTATCGGGGAAAGAGACTGTTCGTAGTCGGTAATTTCAGTAAGAAGAATACGGTCTATCACCTGCCGGTCTGGCTTTCTGACGCGAAAGTCCTTTTGAACAATTATCAGGATCTGGACAGGAAAGAGCAGAAGATCACGCTCTGGCCTTATCAGGCACTGGTACTGGAGGAGAGATCCGAGAAGGATTGACAAAGATTTTTTCGCATGTTATTGTATTTTCTGAAACCAGCATGGCGGATTTTTCGTCTATAGGATGTCAGACAAAAGATAATCAATCCATCAGGAGGATCTCACACCATGAAAAAAGTAACCATTATCATACTCTCGATCTGCATGAGCGCGTGCATGATCCTGATGATGAGCGGCTGCTCCGGAAAGTCTTCTTCCGGAAGCGCGTACAGAGAAGATGCGGATGCCAGCTATTCCGCCTCCTATCAGACGACGGAAGCTGCTTACGAAGAATATGAATATGCCAACGCGGAAGAGTATAAGTCAGAAGAATCGAACCAGATAACGGATACCGACGTCGAACAGAACCAGGCGCTGATGAACGCGAAACTGATCTATACCGCCTATATGGAACTGGAAACGACAGAATTCGACAATACGGTCTCCGCGATCAAAAACCGTGTGGATAAAGCGGGCGGATATATCGAAAACAGCAATCTTTCGAATTACGGCAGCTACCGCTACATCTATTATACCCTTCGCGTTCCTTCCGGCCAGTACCGCTATTTCTGTGATACCGCCGGCGAGCTTGGCAACATTCGTTCCTTCAACGAGAATGTACAGAATGTCAGCGAGAGCTACTACGATACCGAAAACAGACTTGCTTCGGCACAGGCGAAGATGGAAACCCTCCAGGAGCTCATGAAGAAAGCCGAAACGATGGAGGATATCATCACCATCCAGAACGCGATCTCCGATACACAGTATGAGATCGACTACTATTCAGGAACGCTCCGCCGGTATGATTCGCTGGTAAGCTTTTCCACGATCAATATCGAAGTCCGTGAGGTAAGCCGCCTTTCCGGAACGGAAGAGCCGCCGATCGGATTCGGTCAGGAATTGTCCCAGGCATTCAACCGTGGGATCAATAACTTCGTTACCGGATGCCAGAATCTGTTGATCTCTGTTGCCAGACATTTCATTGGATGGTTGATTTTTATTGTGATCGTTGTTATAGTGATCATAGTGGTCAAAGCAGCCATCAAGAAAGACAAGGCAAAGAAGGAACAGATGCGTCAGGCGATGATGGCTCAGCAGATGAATATGCCAAGACCGCCTCAGATGCCTATCCCCACACCGCAGGAGGAAAGTTTGAATGCCTCTGGTACAAATCAAGGGACTGCCGGCCGTCAGTGAACTGAAGGCTGAATGGGAACAGGAAGGAAGATATGATCTGATCGTTCCCGAAGAAATGGCAGGTTCTCGGAAAGTGACCGAGATCGCCATACTGAATCTTATGCCGGTGAAGGAGCGTACCGAAAGGCAGCTCCTTCGCCGGTTAGCTATGTCCAAAGAACTGGTACATGTGACTTTTCTTATGACGGAGACCTATCACCCGAAGCACACGGATCCGGAACATCTGTCACGGTTTTATACCGTTTTCTCCGCTGTCAGGGATTTCCCGTTCGACGGGATGATCATCACAGGCGCTCCGGTCGAGATGATGGCGTTCGAGGATGTCGATTACTGGCAGGAACTGACCGGCATTATGGACAGTTGCCGGAAGGATCATATCTCGACGATGTATATCTGCTGGGGCGCTCAGGCTGCACTGTATCATTTTTACGGGATCCCGAAGAAGCCTCTTCCGGCCAAACAGTTCGGTATCTTCGAGCATCATCTGGTCAATGGATCGCCTTTGTCCGAAGGAATGAAAGATCCGTTCTTTACACCTCACAGCCGGCATACGTTTACAGACAAACAGGATGTGGTGGGCGTATCCCAGCTGAAGATCGTCGCCGAATCCCCCAAAGCCGGCATTTATCTGATGGTAGACGAGGAGCATAGAGAAATCTTTGTCACCGGACATTCCGAATATGACGCGGATACGCTGAGCTTTGAGTATTTCAGAGATCTGGGCAAAGGACTGCCGATCGATGTGCCGGAACACTATTTTCCGGATGATGATCCGTCACAGGAACCCGTATCGATCTGGCGGGACCACTCGGAGAAGCTGTTCGAGAACTGGCTGACCTATTATATCAAGAAGGATGATCTTTCATGAGAATTTATGCGGATCATGCGGCAACAACACCTGTAAGAAAGGAAGTCCTGCAGGCGATGTTGCCGTTTTTTACTTCAGTCTACGGGAATCCCTCCAGCCTTTATACGGAAGGGCAGGAAGCGGCGATCGAGGTCGAAAAGGCAAGAAGGAAACTGGCGGATTCGATCGGTGCGGGTAAAGAAGAAATCCTCTTTACGAGCGGCGGCACAGAGTCCAATAATGTTGCGCTTGGGTCCGTGCGATCAATGGGAGAAGGAAGGCATATCATCGTTTCCGCGATCGAACACGCTTCCGTCCTGGAAGCGGCGGCTGCTTTGGAACAGGAGGGATTCAAAGTATCGATCCTGCCGGTCGATCGTTTCGGAAAAGCAGATCCGAAGGATCTGTGTGAACTGATAACAGATGATACGGCTCTGGTCAGCTGTCAGCTTGTCAACAATGAAACAGGATCCCTGATGCCTGTGGAGGAGATGGGAAATATCTGCCGTGAGGCACGGGTTTTGTTCCATGTCGATGCGGTCCAGGGACTTGGAAAGACGAAGATCGATCTTTCCTCTTTTCATGTCGATCTGATGAGCCTGAGTGCGCATAAGATCGGAGGACCGAAGGGGACCGGTGCGCTTTATCACCGGCGGGGCATCCGTCTGCTGCCTGCTTTGTATGGAGGCAGGCAGGAGCGCTCTCTTCGCGCAGGAACGGAAAATGTCCCGGGGATCATCGGTTTCGGTGAGGCAGCCAGGCTGGCGGTGGAAGAGATGATGGCTTCCGATCAGAAGATCCGGCTGCTTCAAAATGAACTGGTGACCGGCCTGATCCGTGAAGTGCCGGGGATCCATTTCAACGGTCCGCTCTACGGAGCGGAACATATGCAGGAGATCCCTCTCACACAGATCCCGGGCTATATCAATGTCCGGTTCGAAGGAGTCGAGGGAGAAACGCTGGTCCAGTTCGCGGATATGCAGGGACTGGCGATTTCTGCAGGGTCTGCCTGTCACGAAGGATCAGATCAGCCGTCACATGTACTGATGGCCCTTGGTTTGACGGTGAATGAGGCAAAAGAATCGGTCCGGATCACGCTGGGACAGGAGAACACTTCTTCCGAGGTGGAGGAAATGATCCGGATCTTCCGAACGGTCGTTCCCAGACTGCGCCGGATGAGGCAGTCATAAGTGCAAGCTTGACTTTGCCAGGCCCAGCACGTACAATATATTGTAGTGTATCTGAAAAGAAGGGATAACTCATGAACTATATTCTGGAGTGCTGCTGTGACAGTGTGGAATCCGCATTGGCGGCTTCGAGCGGCGGAGCGACCCGTCTGGAGCTTTGTTCCAATCAGATCATTGGCGGGACGACGCCTTCCCTGGCCTTGTTTCAGGCTGTCAGGAAAGCGGTCAAAATCCGGATCCATGTTCTTCTGAGGCCCAGATTCGGAGATTTTTGCTATACGGATCATGAGAAAAGCATCCTGCTTGAGGAAGCGAGAATGTTCCGGGAGGCAGGGGCCGACGGTATCGTGATCGGTGCGTTAAGGCCGGACGGAGATCTGGATCATGAGTTTCTGGGATCGATGATGCGGCAGCGAGGATCGATGAGCGTTACGCTTCACCGGGCGTTTGATATGTGCAGGGATCCGATCCTGGCACTTGAGGACGCGATCCGGCTGGGATTTGATACGATCCTCACTTCCGGTGGAGAGAACGACGCGGTGAGCGGGATCGGACTGCTTAGAACACTATACGAAGCAGCGGATGGAAGGATCGATCTGATGGCAGGATCCGGCATCAGCGCGGATGCGATCCGATCCATTCTGGCGTTTGTTCCGCTAAAGAGCTTTCACATGTCCGGGAAAAAAGTGATGGAAAGCCCGATGGTTTACCGGAAAAAGAGTGTGTCCATGGGCCTTCGTTTTTTAAGCGAGTATGAGATCTGGCAGACCGATGAGAAAAAAATAAACGAAGCCAGGCTGGTACTGGAACAGAAATACGCAAAGGGCAAAGAAGGAGGACTTCAGAGATGAAATGGATCAGTAAGACCGACGCGATCAGAAGAGCTGATAAGTACGCGATTCGTGAACTCAAGGTTCCGGGGATCCTGCTGATGGAAGAAGCCGCCAGACAGGTGGCGCTTCGTTTGCAGAAGCTCTGCACCAAAGAGGATGATATCCTCTTCCTCTGCGGCAGCGGCGGCAACGGCGGAGATGGCTTTGCGGCTGCCAGGATGATGAAATCCGCCGGCTATCAGGTCCGTGTGTTCTTTGCCGGGGAGAAGGACAGACTGTCTGATGACGCAAGGATCAATTATGATATGCTGAACGGGTATCAGATCTCTGTTTTTTCCATTCCGCAGGCTTCTGTTTTCAATCATCTGGCAGCGGAGAGCGAATGGGTCGTCGATGCTCTGTTCGGTACAGGACTGGACCGGGAGATCCAGGGCCTTCATGAGCAGATCATCACCAGTGTCAATGAACTTCATAGGCGAGGCGTATTCAAAGTCCTTTCCATCGATATTCCGTCCGGCATACAGGGCGACACGGGCAATATCCAGGGATGCGCGATCGAAGCGGATGAAACGGTGACTTTCTGCCGGTACAAACCGGGCCTGCTGCTGTATCCGGGAAGAGATCATGCCGGACATATCAGTGTGGTGGATATCGGGATCCCGGAATCGATCCCTCCGCTGCAGGAAGCGAAAGACTTTATGCTGGAAAAGCAGGATGTAGCCTGGCTTCTGCCGCAGAGAAGATCCCGTTCACACAAGGGGCTTTATGGTCATCTGCTTGTCGCTGCGGGCAGCAAAAACATGTCCGGGGCAGCGGTGCTTTCCGCGGCCAGTGCCTATAAGGTAGGTACAGGATTGGTGGAAACACTGGTTCCTGAATCCATACAATCGGTCCTGCAGAATCGAGTACCGGAAGCGATCTCCTATCCGTATCAGGCGCAGACCGGAGAAGATCTCGGATTTCTTCCCGAGCTGATAGAGAAATCTTCAGCCGTTATGCTGGGACCGGGTCTGAGTACACAGCCCTATGCCATGAATCTGATCAAACGAATCGTGGAACTGATGCCAAAGGAAAAGCCTTTGGTTATGGATGCGGATGCGCTGAACCTTCTGTCGGTGGATGAAGAACTTCAGCAGATGATTGCTAGAAGAGGCAGCAATACGGTGCTCACACCCCATCTGGGAGAAGCGTCCAGACTCCTGAATCTCAGCGTAAAGGCGATCATGGATGATCCGATCCATGCGGCCAGAGAGCTTTCAAAGCAATACCACAGTATCGCGGTCCTGAAAGACGCGATGACGCTGGTATGTGAGCCGGGCGGAAGAATGTTCTATAATACGACCGGCAACAACGGTATGTCGACAGCCGGTTCCGGAGATGTTCTTTCCGGTATGATCGGCGGTCTGCTGGCTCAGGGAATGAGAATATTCGAGGCGGCATGTTGCGGCGTCTATCTGCATGGCGCGGCCGGAGACCTGGCTAAAGCGGAAAAAGGCGCATACGGGATGACAGCGACCGATATTCTGAAGCACATTCATATTGAAAAGATCTGTGACATGAAGGAAGAATAAACATGGCACCCAGGTTTACCAACGATTGGGCGGTGCTTTTGCAGGATGAGTTTCAGAAAGAGTATTATCAGAATCTGAGACGTTTTCTGGCGAGCGAATATCGTACGAAGGTGATCTATCCGGATATGTACCATATCTTCGCCGCTCTGCAGAATACAGCCTACGAGGATGTCAAAGTCGTGATCCTGGGGCAGGATCCCTATCACGGTCCCGGCCAGGCTCACGGATTCAGTTTTTCGGTACAGCCGGGGATCGATATCCCACCATCTCTTCGTAATATTTATCAGGAACTGAACACGGACCTGGGCTGTTATATCCCGCATACCGGATATCTGAAGAAATGGGCTGATCAGGGCGTTCTGCTGCTTAACGCCGTTCTGACTGTCCGCGCGGGCAGCCCGGGCTCCCATCAGGGAATGGGCTGGGAGATGTTTACCGATGATATCATCCGTCTCTTAAACCAGCGTGAAAAGCCAATGGTGTTCATGCTGTGGGGGCGGTACGCGCGCAATAAGAAAGCACTGATCACAGGAAGACAGCATCTGGTGCTGGAGGCCGCACATCCAAGTCCGTTATCTGCCTACCACGGTTTTTTCGGATGCAGACATTTTTCCAAAGCGAATGCTTTCCTGAGCGAACATGGCATCACGCCTGTTGACTGGCAGATAGAAGACTAGTACTGGAGGAGCAGGATTTATGGGACGTTATTTTCGAGTCAGAGCAGAGATCCGTCAGGATGCTCTCAGGGAAAATCTCCGGAGGATCCGTTCTGCGATAGGGGATGATACGCTTTTGATGGCTGTCATCAAAAGCAACGCGTATGGTCATGGTATCGAGCATGTCGTCCCTGTGATGGAAGAAGAAAAGGTGGATCAGTACGCGGTGGCTTCTGTCGGTGAAGGTCTGCTGGTGAGAAAGCTTACTGAAAAACCTGTTCTGGTGCTCGGCTATACGGATCCGGATGATTATCGTGACGCGCTTTCAGCAGGGATCGACCTGACGATCTTCAGCCTTGAACAGGCGCAGATCCTTTCGGAAATCTGTGAAAAAACCGGGAAAAAGGCAAGGATCCATATCAAAATCGAGACCGGAATGGAACGGATCGGGTTTGAACCCGGTATCGTGACCGCGGAATTCATCCGAAAGATCAGCCTGCTTCCGGGCATAGAGATCGCAGGCTTTTTCAGTCACTTCGCGAGAAGCGATGAAAAAGATAAATCAGCCGCGAAAAAACAGTTGAAAAAGATGACGGATTTTCTTGACGTACTGCACAAACGCGGGGTGAAGATCCCGCTGATGCATATCGCCAACAGCGCCGCGATCATGGAATTTCCGGAGAGCTACCGTAATCTTCCTTATCCCGTCATGGTCCGTGCGGGCATTATGCTGTACGGATTATATCCATCCGATGAAATGGATAAGGAAGCGTTTATTCTTGATCCTGTCATGGAACTGAAATCTCATATCGTTCATCTGAAATGGGTGGATCAGGGAACACCGATCGGATACGGCGGATCCTATGTGACGGATCGCCGGATGCATATCGCGACGATCCCTGTCGGATACGGAGACGGATACCCACGCCATCTTTCCAATCTGGGCGAGGTTTTGATCCGGGGCATGAAAGCCCCGATCCGCGGCAGGGTCTGCATGGATCAGCTGATGGTGGATGTGACGGATATTCCCGGTGTAAGGCTCAGAGACGAGGTAGAACTTTTCGGCAGAGATCTGCTGCTGGAGGAAGTGGCGGAGAAAGCCGGCACGATCCATTATGAGATCGTATGTCAGCTGACAGATCGTGTAGAACGGATTGACGCGCAACCATCGGAGGAGGAACAGACATGGACAAAATGAAAGAACAGGCACTGTTTGACCGGATGAAGGCAGAAGGGCAGGAGCAGATCCTTCGGTTCTGGACAGATCTTTCCGATGAACAAAAGGAGTCTCTGGCCAGGCAGATCGACGGGATAGATTTTCAGATGATCCGTGTTTCGATGCAGCAGAAGAATCTCGCTCTGGAGAGCGTCATCACACCGCTTCATACCGTTACGACAGAAGAACAGAAAGACGAAGAAGAAAGAGACCGGAGGATCGGCGAAGAGATCATCCGGCAGGGAAAAGTCGCCGCATTGGTACTTGCCGGTGGACAGGGCTCCCGTCTCGGATATGACGGGCCAAAGGGCACACTGAAAGTCGGTATCACGAAAGACATTTATCTTTTCGGCATTCTGATCTCGAATATGGTCAGCAATATGGAAAAGGCGCTCAGCCAAAGACCGCTGCATTTTCTTGTCATGACGAGCGACCAGAATCATGAAGCGACACTGCGGTTTTTTGAGGAGAAGGCCTATTTCGGCTATCCGAAAGAATACATCCATTTCTTCCGGCAGGACATGGCGCCCGCGTTGTCTCATGAAGGAAAGATCCTGATGGAAGATAAGGACCGGATCTCGCTGGCGCCAAACGGGAATGGAGGCTGGTTTTCTTCCATGCAGCGATGCGGCCTTCTGGATCTGTTAAAGAAGGACGGCGTGGAATGGATCAATGTTTTTTCCGTGGATAACATCCTTCAGAATATCGCGGATCCTGTCTTTCTTGGCGCGGCCTCCTCGCGCGGTGTTTATGCCGGAGCGAAGGTGATCGCCAAGGTAAATCCGGACGAGAGAGTTGGCGCGATCTGCTATAGAAATGGCAGGCCGTCCGTAGTAGAATATTCTGAACTGACAGAAGAGATGAGAAACGCCAAAGATCAGGACGGACAGTATCTGTACAATTTCGGCGTGACCCTCAACTATATTTTCCATCTGAAAGAGACAGAAAAAGCGGCGAAGAGCAGTCTGCCGATCCACCGGGCCAACAAAAAGATCGCCTGTATCGATGAGAAAGGCGATCACGTGCAGCCGGCAGAGCCCAACGCCTTTAAGCTGGAGTACTTTATCTTTGATATTCTGGAAGCTTTCGATGAAGTTCTGTCACTGGAATGTATTCGGGAAGATGAATTCGCGCCGATCAAAAATAAAGAAGGCGTCGATTCACTGGAAACTGCCAGAGCCCTGCTTGTAAAAAAGACAGGAAGACCGCTCTGAACGGAAAAGGAGAGACCGTATGAAGAAACCATTTGTAGTCGCGATCGCCGGCTGCTCAGGCAGCGGTAAATCCACACTTTCAAAGATCCTTCTGGAAGATCTGAAAGACTTTCGGACTGAACTGCTGGCTACGGACCGTTATTTCAACCGTCCGCTTCCCAAGATGATCTCGCCGCTTTCAGGGCTCGAGTATGACGATTATAACTGCCCGGAGTCTTTGAATTTTGAAAAATACTATGAGGACGTCAAGGCACTAGTCAGTCGGGAAGATCTGGATATCGTGATCCTGGAAGGGCTGACGGTCCTGTATTTCCCTGAGCTTCTGGAACTGGAAGATCTGAAGATCTATATCGATCTCGATCCGGAGATCCGGATGTACAGAAGGATCGTGCGCAACATGAAAGCGGGCCGGGGAACGATGGAAGAGATCGCGGATTTCTATCTGAACTCAGCAAAATACAGCGAAACGAAATATTTTCTTCCCACCAAACTGAACGCGGATATCATTCTGGGAGGCCATAATTTCCAGGAAAAGGCTGTGAAAATCATCGAAGGATATATTCGGGACGAGCTATGTTGAAATCAGTTTTTGTCTATTCCAACCGGGATAAAGACCGTGACGGGGAAAAGAGAAGATATGTCGAGGAGTTTCTTGAGAGCCAGGGTGTAACTGTCCGGACGCTTTCGGAGGAGACACCTGAACCCTATCAGGCGGATCTTGCCATCGTGCTCGGCGGGGACGGTACGATGATCCGGCTCGCGCATCTTCTGCTGGGAACAGGGATCCCGATCATCGGGATCAACCTGGGACGTCTTGGCTATATGGCGGAGATCGAATGGAATCAGGTGGAAGAATGCCTGAGGAAAGTGGTCCGCGGAGACTTTACGATCGAAGAGAGACTGATGCTGGAAGCAAAAATAGGGAATGATCCGGAGTCTTTTTTCGCGGTCAACGATTTTGCCATCCACAGAGACTTAAGCGATGGTATCCTGGCGATCCGATGTGAGATCAACGGACATTTTCTCGCGGATTTTCAGGCGGACGGCATCATTATCGCTTCTCCCTGCGGGTCCACGGCCTATAATTTCTCCGCGGGCGGGCCTATACTGAATCCGGTCTCCGACAACCTGATCCTGACGCCGCTGTGCGCGCACGGGCTTCTGGATCGTTCGATCGTTTTAAGAGGCGACGATCATCTGGATTTTTATATCGGCAGTTTCTCCAAAGCCGAACAGGCCGCGTTTATCGGGGACGGAGGCAGGGTCATTCCGATCCCGGCCGATACATGGATCCATGTCTATAAGAGCCGTTATTCCTTCCCTCTGGCCAAGGTTTCCGATATGAGTTTCTTTGAGATCGTTCAGAAAAAAATGCGTCCGTAAAATATGGGTTGACAGCAGTGGATGATGGGTGTATAATATCGGACTGTCAAGCAAAAAAACTTGACACTTCATGCGCGGGGATTTGCCATGGACGAAATATACTATCATTCACTGCTGTTCGATTTTTACGGAGAATTACTGACAGAGAAACAAAGAGAGATCATGAAGCTCTACACGCAGGAAGATCTTTCACTCGGCGAGATCGGTGAACTTCTCCATATCAGCCGTCAGGGAGTTTCTGACGCCGTACATCGTTCTTTGTCCAGCATGCGGCAGATCGAGAACAAACTGCATATGATCGAACGTTTTATCAATTTATCGAATCTGACAGAGGATCTGGAACAAAAGATCCGTCAGTCAAGCGCAAGGGATGAGCTGCTTCCGTCCATTATCCGGCTCAAAAACACCCTCGCGATCAGCCCCGATCAGGAGTAAGCGAATGGCATTTGAAAATCTATCCGATAAACTGCAGGAAGTCTTTAAGGGATTCCGCAGTAAAGGTACATTGACCGAAAAAGATCTGAAAGACGGTCTCAGGGAAGTCAAGCTGGCTCTTCTGGAAGCGGATGTCAACTTTAAAGTAGTCAGACAATTCGTAGCCAGGATCCAGGAAAGAGCACTCGGTTCCGATGTTCTGAAAAGCCTGACTCCCGGACAGCAGGTCATTAAGATCGTTAATGAAGAAATGATCGCCCTGATGGGTTCCGACCAGGAATCCGGGCTGATCTACGGCAGCACTTCACCCAGCGTCTTTATGATGGCTGGCCTGCAGGGTGCCGGTAAGACCACGATGGCGGCCAAACTGGCCAACATGCTGAAAACTCGCGGCAAGAAACCGCTTCTTGCTGCCTGTGATATTTATCGTCCGGCGGCTGTGAAGCAGCTGCAGATCCTCGGCGAGCAGATCGGCGTTCCCGTCTTTGAGATGGGAACGGATCATGATCCGGTAGAGATCGCCCGGGGTGCGGTTGAAAAAGCGAAGGTGCTCGGCTGCAATCTGGTGATCGTCGATACGGCAGGTCGACTGCAGATCGATGAAAACCTGATGGAAGAGCTGCAGCGGATCAAGGAAGCCGTGAATCCTTCCGAGATCCTGCTGGTCGTGGATGCCATGACCGGTCAGGAAGCGGTGAATGTGGCTAAAGGTTTTGACGAAAAACTGGACGTCACCGGCGTGATCCTGACCAAGCTGGATGGCGATACAAGAGGTGGTGCTGCGCTTTCTGTCCGTGCTGTCACGGGCAAACCCATCAAGTTCTCCGGTATCGGAGAGAAGATGAGCGATATCGAACAGTTCCATCCGGACCGGATGGCATCCCGGATCCTCGGTATGGGCGATGTGCTGACGATGATCGAAAAAGCACAGAGCGCTATCGACGAGGAAGATGCCAAAAACCTGTCCAAGCGTGCGATGTCGAAAGACTACAACCTGGAAGATTTTCTTTCCAGCATGCAGCAGGTGACAAAAATGGGAAGTGTCAGCTCTCTTCTGGGGATGATCCCCGGAATGGCAGGCAAGATCAAGGACACGGATATCGATGAAGGCGCGTTTAAACGGCTGGAAGCGATGATCTATTCCATGACGCCGGAAGAGAGAAGAAAACCTCAGATCCTGAACGCGTCCAGAAAGCGCAGGATCGTCAAGGGGTCGGGCACCAGTATTCAGGAACTGAATCGTCTGCTTAAACAGTTTGACCAGATGAAAGGCATGATGAAACAGTTCAGCGGCAAGAAAGGCCGCAAAGCTATGTTAAGACAGCTCGGCGGATTAGGCGGGGGCATGGGCCTGCCCGGCACAAACCGGGGCCAGAATCCGTTCGGGTTCTAAAATCAGGAAAACAGGAGGTAAAGACGATGGTAAAGATCAGACTGAAGAGAATGGGTAAAAAAGGTGCGCCTACATATCGTATTGTTGTCGCTGATGTTCGTTCTCCCAGAGATGGCCGTTTTATCGATGAGATCGGTTTCTATGATCCGACCAGAGATCCCAGCGTGATCAAGGTCGATCAGGAAAAGGCCAGTGCCTGGCTTGGCAACGGTGCTCAGCCGACCGAAACTGTGAAAAAGCTTCTGAAGATCGCAGGAATCGAATAAGACGATCAGTTAGGAGGTTGCAGTGAAAGAACTGGTTGAGATCATTGTGAAAGCTCTGGTGGATGCACCGGATCAGGTCGTCATCACTGAAGAGACACAAAATGACGAACAGGTGATCTCCATTAAAGTCGCGGCTGAGGATATGGGTAAAGTCATTGGTAAACAGGGTAGGATCGCAAAAGCGATCCGCACTGTTGTCAAGGCGGCGGCGATCAAGGATGACACTAAGGTTTCGGTCGAGATCGTTCAGTGAACAGAGGGGTCAGCAAAAGCGCTGACCTCTTTTTGCCACTGACAGGAAATGAGGGAATAGTCATGTTTCGGGTCGGTATAGTCAGTTCGGTGCACGGTATCAAAGGAGCAGTCAAAGTTTATCCGACGACAGATGATATGCAAAGGTTTGAAAGGCTG
>JAFZQZ010000040.1 GCA_017620135.1 Bacillota bacterium | reverse complement strand
GGCTTCAATAAGCACATCCGAATATGGGTGTTTGCTTAAGCCTGAAAAGCATTAAATTCAATGTAAAAGAGGAATCATCGATAATGAAAGCAGACGAAACTAAAAGAAAAAGAGAAATATTATTGGGAATTAACCCGTGTAATACGGGTTAAACTACCATGATCCTGCTGTTGTCGTGTTGATTGATGGTAGGGTAGTGCTTGCCGCAGGCGCAACTCTTCTTGGATCAAACTCACACCTGTCGCATGGTGGAAATCAATTAGCTGATGCAGACGATGATCAAGATGATGATGTAATTGATGTCTGAATTATAAATGCTAGGCAAACCAAAGGTCCTCTACCGTGAAAGGTGAGGGCTTTTGTTTTGCCCAGCATACAGAATCGGCTCCATGGCGATTCTGTGAAAACCGAATATGACGAAAGCCAAGGCCGTCGCCCTGGCTGAGTCAGATGAGGAAGCCGTTGATGGTTTCGCTCCACCGCTCTCTTGCGGATGGTAGCGAAAATGTCAGCGGCTATTTTTGTGGAAGCGTCCGGTGGACGGTTCCGCAAAAACCGGAAGAACTGAAACGAGCCGCAGGGCAAACGGCGAGTGTCAGATCTCCCGGAGCAAAGGGTCAAGGGGAACGCGGTTCCCTTTGGCGGAGTTAAGAGGCGGCAGTCTCTTATCGGGGTGCCGGGGTGAAACGTCCGGCGCGGGTCGAGGGCAAGGCCCGCCCAGTTAAGTGATGGGAACCGTCACTTAGTACTGGGTATTACCTGCCGACACACTGAACGATTTTTCCTGTTTTCGCGAGGCAGGAGAAAAGCATGTTTATCAAAAAATGAAAGAAAGGACAGATGCCTATGAAGCTGACAAGACACAATGGCCGATCCGGCAAAAACGGAACTTACAATCCGAAGCACAATGACCGCAGATTCGATATCGCCAACAGTGAGCATATCGATCAGGAGCGTGCGAAGCAGAACGTGTACTGGGACTGCTATCAGGGATTTCACTTTCCGAAGGATCAGGAACAGGAAGACAAGGTGGTGTATTCCTTTGAGCAGATCGAGAGGGCTTTCTATTCAGAACGCTACGATGATTTCTGTGAAGGACAGCACGAACGCAACAGGAAGACCGGACATTCAAACCGCGACCGATCAACCGAAGATCTCTGGAAAGACAAGAAGACCTGCCCGGAAGAATCTCTCCTTCAGATCGGGACAATGGAGCAAAGTGTTGAGCCTGCGGTTCTGGCAAAGATCGCGATGGAGTTCTTTGAAGAATTTGAAAGACGCTTCGGTGAGCACATCCATATCTTGGACTGGTCTTTGCACTTGGATGAATCGACTCCGCACATCCATGAGCGGCATGTCTTCGATTGTGAAAACCGTTATGGAGAGATCGCGCCGCAACAGGAAAAAGCTCTCGAAGCCCTGGGCTTTGATCTGCCGGATCCGTCCCAGAAGGCAAGTAAGCTGAACAACAGAAAGAAGACTTTCGATGCGGCGTGCCGCGCGATGCTTTTCGATATCTGCAAAAGGCACGGCCTTCACCTTGACGAAGAACCGGAGTACGGCGGCCGGGCCTATCTCGAAAAACAGGATTATATCCTCATGAAGCAAAAGGAAAAGATCGCGGTTCAGGACCAGCAGATCGAAACGAAAGAAGCGGAACTGGAAGAGATCACGATTCGGATCTCCGACACGGAAGCATTTGCTGAAGAAGTGGCGGATGTGGCTTATGAGAAAGCTGTCGAAGCGGTGACGGACACGATCCGGGAAGAAGTCAGGAATGAAGACTTTGAGATCATAGCGGATACGCGGGAATCTCTCTTCCGCAGTTATACTTTTACACCGGATGCGGCCCAGACTATCGAAGCGGTATTTTCAAATATCATGAATCGGTTCAAAGGGATGACACAGCATATCTCGGAGAGGCTGGCCGCTATTTTCCAGTCTCCGAAGAAGAAGGCCGAGATCAAAGAACCGATCAAAGAGTCGATCCGCGACAGACTAGCGAGAAGCCAGAAACGAGCGGATGATCTGAATGCACGAAGACGCGCCGAACGCGGTATGCCGCCGAAGCGAAAACAACAGAATATGGATCGATGACGAGCGTCTGTTTTTATCAGTTGTACCGATGAAGACAGGCGCTTTTTTTGTCGGAAGGTGTATCAAAGTTGGGACGCCTTTCAGAAAGAAGGTGCAGATGTGAATGTGTTTGACGCTGTGAGGGATGCGGTCACGGCAAGGCAGGCCGCCGAAGCTTTTGGCATCAGGGTGAACCGATCCGGCATGGCCTGCTGTCCGTTTCATAATGACAGGCATCCGAGCATGAAGGTCGATCAGAGGTTTCACTGTTTCGGCTGTCAGGCAGACGGAGACGCGATCGATCTCACTGCACGTCTCTTCGGCATTTCAAAGAAGGATGCTGCGGTGAAGATTGCGGATACGTTCGGGATCCGATATGAGGATCTTGGCTATCGGCCGAGGGACCGTCCGGTGATGCCGGTTCTCTCTCCCGCTCAAGAGTACAAGCAGGCCGAAGATCGCTGTTACAGAGTGTACTGTGATTACGCTCACCTGCTCTGGCAATGGAGGGAAGAATATGCCCCGAAGTCTCCGGATGAAGAGTGGGATGACCGATTTGTGGAGGCTTGTCACAAGTTGGATTATATCGAATACGTTCTGGACGAGGTATTCCTTGCCGGGACAATTCATGACCGAGCCGAATTTGTAAAGACACATGGAGAGGAGGTTTTAAACCTTGAAAGACGAATTTTCAAACTTACCGCCGGAAGAACAGGAAGCGGTCCTGACGGTGGCGAGGGAGATCGCGAGGAACCCGCTAATCCGAAGGCCAAGTCTCAAGACCGTTTCGATGGCAGATCTTTATGATATGACATTCGCTCCGAGGACACCAGTGATCGAAGGACTTCTTCTATGCGGGACATATATCTTCGCCGGAAGTCCGAAGATCGGGAAGTCGTTCTTCATGGCACAGCTGGGCTATCATGTGGCGATGGGCCTGCCGCTTTGGGAGTATCCGGTCAGGAAGGGAACGGTCCTTTATCTGGCTCTGGAAGATGATTACTCCCGACTGCAGAGCAGGCTTAGCCAGATGTTCGGCGTAGATGCCGTGGAAGGCCTGCACTTCGCCACACAGTCCAAGACCCTGGCTGAAGGATTGAACGATCAGCTTGAAGAGTTCGTGGCGCTTCATCCGGACACGCGGCTGATTATCGTGGATACCCTCCAGAAGGTGCGCGAGATCGGGAACGACAGCTACAGCTACGCGGTGGATTATCAGAACATCACTGCCCTGAAGCGGTTCAGTGACAGCCATAACGTGGCGATTCTGGTGGTCCATCACACAAGGAAGATGGAAGCCAGTGACAGCTTCGATATGATCTCCGGCACGAACGGATTGCTCGGAGCTGCTGACGGCGCTTTCATCCTTCAGAAGAAAAAGCGGACCGATAATGAGGCCAAGATGCAGGTGGTCGGCAGAGATCAGGAAGATCAAGAACTTACGCTTGAATTTGACCGGGATCGGTGCGTCTGGGAACTGACCAAGGCAGAGAAAGAGCTTCACAAGAAGAAGGTCGACCCGGTGACCCTGAAGATCGTGGGCTATATCCGCGAACAGGGGTGTTGGACCGGGACGGCCACGGAGCTTCTCGCCTGCCTGCCGGATCTTGACCTGAAGCCGAACGTCCTGACCCGCAGGCTGAATGTTGATACTTCTGTTCTGTACAACGAGTTCAATATCGAGTACACGAACAAAAGGTCCGGGGACAAGCGGACGATCACTCTGGTGGATCTGACTGGTCTGGATGATGACAATGATGACGGTATGACGGTAAATGACGATATTTCCAAGACAGGGGCTGGGGTATAAATAATCGTCATTATCGTCATTATCGTCACGAGACGCAAGAGGAGATGCCGCTTTGGTGTCTCCTCTTCTATTTGATGAAAGGACAATCTATGAACGAAACGAAGGAAAAAGACATGGTTCAGGAAGAACAGATACCCTATATCAAGCGCAATATCGATGGCGCGGAGTATACCGTGATGATCCACTTTCATTCGGAGAGCAAAGAGACTGCAAAGGACAAAGTGAAGCGTCTGCTCCTGAAGGATGCATTGAACGGCAACTTCCCGGAATGAGCTATTAAAAAACTATTGACAATCAGTCTTGGGCAAGACAGCGAAAAGTAT
>JAFZQZ010000039.1 GCA_017620135.1 Bacillota bacterium | reverse complement strand
CGTCTGCGCGATCAGCCACCGCGGAGCGGATCACGGCTGCGTTATAGCCTTCCGGACAGTGTACCGGATGGAGAGAAGCTTTCAAATCGTTGGCGGCGCTGCAAAGAAAGCCACTGTACATCACGGAGGCGTTCCAAGAGAACGGCCACAGGTTTTTGAGGGCGACGGGACTGAAGAGGAGCGCGTAGACGGCAACTCCGCAGCAGAGCAGACTGGCGGCCCAGGCGCGCAGCACGGCGCGGCTCCGCTTGATGGGGACGCACAGATCGGCCAGGTGGAGCTCTAGAAAATACAGGGCCAGAATGTCGAACAGTTGCGGCGAAAGAGAGAACCTATAGCCGGAAAGCACGTTGAACGCGGTTTTGGTGTTGGCAAACTCGCTGGGATACAGAGGGCTTCCGTGGAGCAGGATCACGTAAAAGTTCGCAATGCTGAATACGCTGATCAATGTACAAAGGATCACGGCGCCCAGGCGGACTTTTCGGACAAGAAAAACAAGCAGCAGAAGAAAAGAAAACAGAACGAGAAGATCGACCAGAAGATAGGGGAAACGGATACGGAGGACGCTGGGCAGATGATCCAGCGAACTCCTCTGCAGCTGCAGAAACTGCGCGCCGGTCAGCGCCGCGGCAAGGATCAGATCCTTCAGGATCGGCCGCGAGCCGAACCATAGGCGCAGCGAAGTATATGGCTTCGTTTTTCGGAGTTCGCACAGCAGAACAAGGACTCCGAAAAAAGAAAAGACCGACGCCAAAAGAGCGGCGAGGACAAGGAACAGACTGGTGTCAAGGGATAGCAGCTTCACGGCGAGCTGTTTCACCGCGCTTGACGGCAGCCAGTACTCATAAAAGCGCACGGAGGAAAACAGCAGTACGGCCAGCAGGAGCAGGATCTCTTTCCGGCTGGAGCGGGGCTCAAGATCGCGAGCCCTGCAGACGAGCAGGCAGGATACGGCCCAAAGCGCCGCGACCATGGCGATCCTCACCGGGCTCAAGGTCAGCCAGAGCGAATAGAACACGGCTAGCATGGCACAGATGAGGGGTCTTGCGAAAGGAGGAATAGTTTTTCCGGAAGCGTGTTGAGCGTTCAAGATGCCTGTCCCCCTGACGATCTCTTTCTTTTTCCGGCCAGCCACGGCGCCCAGCGATCGATGGCATATATGATCGGTACTTCCATGATCGCTACTCCCAGCAGCATGATGAGGCCCGGAACCAGGGGCGTCGAACCGAAATCGGTAATGCCCAGCAGCACACCGATCGTGGCGTAGATGATATGATGGGTCCCGTATATCGTTATGGTATCCATACCGGACTTCGTAAGTACGCGGTCTATCCAGGAGGAGAAATGGATCTTTCCTGCCTGAATGATCGCATATGCACCGCAGAGCCCGCTGGCGATATAGACCATCCCTTCGAGTGAGAGCGTATGGCCGTCGCTTTTCCCCAGCAGCAGTCCCACGAGAAGAACGACTGCAGCAGAAAAGACGCAGGCCAAGGCGTGGAACTTAAGGATGAAGCGGGATCCGCAAAATCCGAAAGCGAAAAACAGAGAATAGTACAGTGCGCTTCGAAGGGTGCTGATATACGCGTTCTCCGTCGGGAAAAACCTTGAAACGACATACAGAAAAACCACGGACAGGAGCAGATAGCCGTGTTGCTTGAACAGCTTGGCCAGGAAATAAAACAGGATCTCGATCAGGAACAGGTCCATCAGGAACCACAGGTTGTGATCGTTGTACTGAAGGGTGAGCGTGTTGAACAGATAGCCCTTCCAGTTCAGGCTGACGCCGTGACGGATGATATCCGTCAAGCAGCCGAGCAGTTCGATAAACAGAAAGGGGATGCCGAAGGAAAACAGTTTGGATCTCAGAAATACGCCGAAGGGCTTTTCGTACGAGCGGGTGTGCTGCAGCAGCAGGCCGCTGATCAGAAAGAAGGCCGGCATATGAAAGGCGTAGATCACATTGAATACCGGTCCGCTCTGCCAGATGTGCCCGATCACCACCAGGATGATCAGGATACCTTTTGCTTTGTCAAGATAGTCCAGTCTCTTCGCCATTGTGTCTCCGTTATTTCTCAAAGCTGCTTTTCTGCGGAAGGATCGTATCGAATGCTGCCCTGAGCTTCTCCGAAAGCAGCTTGACATCGGTGCCTTCCGACGGATCATTCACACAGACCATATCGTGCCGCTGCAGCCGGATGGTCCTGCAGAGGGAGTCGATGGTGGCATCGGTCACGTCCTCCACAACATTGTCCACCGCATAGGGTGAGAAGCTCCCGGCGGCCAGCTGCCACCAGACGGCGAGCCACTGGTTCACGTCGTCGTTGGAACGAAACCTGCAAAGGCAGGTCCGGTGCAGCAGCTCCGCCTCTGCGCTCCAGATCTCCTCGAAGGTCTGCCTGCGAAAGGCCGCAGGCGCGTGCAGGTTCTTGAAGCCCAGAAAGGCGTCCGGAAACAGTTTCTCCAGCACTGCGGTCCGCAGATTGTCCTGCCAGCGGTAGGCGCGGCTGAGGTATTTCCTGCGAAACTGCCGGACCTGTATCGGCTTGCGGAAGTGATCGTTCACAGTCCGTATGTCGTTGATGATCAGATGCTGCCAAATGCCGGGAGCACCGGAGAACTGCAGAGGTACTTCCGCGCCAAAGCTGCAGGGGAGGCCTTCCCGGAAGAAGTCCGTTTCTTCCATTGGGCGGAGTATAAACATATCATCGTTGAAGTAGACGAAGTGCTCCGCCAAATCGGGGATCCGGTGGATGTTCATCTCGATCGTATTGGCGCTGAAGGTCGGCAGATACTCTCCCGGGATGAAGTCCGTGTGCTTCACGTGATGCAGCTTTGGGTGATCCAGATCCAGCCAGGAGGGCACATGCCCCCAGGTCACAAAATGGATCTTCCGCACCCAGGGCGTGAACTGTTCCACCGCCCGGAACCAGTAGGGCATCAGGCCCCAGTCCCGAAAACGGTTGGGAGCGTTGCTGTCATCCACGACGTCAGACTGGTATCTCCTTTTTTCGGCCAACCAGGCCGGGTCGCTCCCGTCGACCCAGAGCACGACAAGATCAATGTCCATAGTATCAACTCTTTCACCTGCGGAGCAGGCGCTTTAGGATCTTGAATGGGTCTGCTGCGCGGCAGCGGACGTCGATCGCCTCGTACCGGGAGCAGCAGCTATACGTATGAAGTCCGTCTGCGAATACGCCACGGATCCGGAGGTCCCGCTCTGTGATCTCAAAGGCCGGTCCTTCCGCATATCTGTCCGAAAAGCGCGGACGATAGAACACCAGGCCGTCCCCGTAGCGCTGCGGCTGACTGATCTGCGCCGGACGCAGCAGCACGCCGTCTGATCTGAACACAGGGCCGGCACCGCGTACCCGGAGAGGATCGTACTCCGGCCAGGGGACTTCCCGCAGGACCGGATCGCACCAATCGACCACCGTATAGGCACGGGGAAAGACTCTCTCGCTTCCGCCTTCCAAAAGGAAGGTCAGCAGCCAGTATTGCCCTTCGTGGAAGAATACGGTGGTATCCACAGCCCTTTCGTGCAGCAGGACGGTCTGCAGTTCCCAGCGGAAGGGGAAGGAGAGCGCACGATACAGCCGCACTTCCTTCGCTGCGGAGGATTCCGGGATCATGTACCAGGTCCCATCGGCCTGAAAGACGAAGGGATAGGAGTAGTGGCAGGCGTCTTCCAGAATGACTTGCGGCCGGGACAAGCGGCAGCCTTTGGATACTTCCGCCACTTCGATCCGGCCTTTCGTGCCCTTAACGGCCTCATAGAACAGCCAGGTCCGGTCTCCATCGTCCACCAGCATGGGATCTGCCGCCCAGTCATCCTTTACGGCGGGCAGCACCGTCTGTGCGCGAAAGGGCTCGCCGTCCGTGAGCCCCCGGGGCTGCCTTTCCCGCAGGGCGATGGTGAAATAATACGATCCCAGAAACAACTTGCTGAATGATCCGCCGGGCTTCATGTGCGCTTCCTCAAACTCCTTCTATATTTTACCTGTACTGCGAGCCGATGCCTAACTCTGCGGATAGCTCGTTTGATCCACACATAGGTGTAACGCCGATCTTTCAGACTTTGGTACAGCTTGGGATCCCTTCGAGCGATCACGTCCGCATGTCTGCCGGAGAGCATGTCCTGAGCGGCGAGCCGGATCTGCTCCCGCGACGCGAACCGCAGTTTTTCGCGGAAGAGCATGGAGTAGATCCGATCTGAGACGCTGACGGCTCGACAGGAAGCGCCCGTTTTGGAAAAGCGTTCTTCCAGCTGCTCTGCCGTCTCATAAAACGGACCCATATACTCGGACAGGCTTGGGATCCTCCAGAGGCGGTCGAAGGTGCTGCGCTCGTCCTCAGGCTGTCGATAGTGATACGCGACGCTGTCCAAAAGATAGATCTGTTCGCAGGACAGCAGGCACTGGACAGAGAACAGATAATCCTCCATCTCGATCATGTCTTCCCGAAAGAAGACCTGGTGGGCGAGGATCAGATCGCGGCGAATGAGCTTGTTCCAGACGGGAGAAAGCATATTGTATGCATATAAGTCACCAAATGCCTGCGCCCACGCGGGGGAGAGCATGGTACCGCGCTTCGGATATCTGAAGGCATCACGGCGGTAAACGGCCCCGTTTTTATAATGATCAAAAACCATCCCGAACAGCAGCATATCCGGGCGCTGGGCATCCAGGATGCCGTTCACATCCGATAAGCTTCCTGCTGCCAAAGAGTCGTCGGCATCCACAAAAAAGAGATAGTCTCCAACCGCCTCGCGGATGCCCTTGTTTCGCGCTGCCGAGACGCCGCTGTTTGGCTGTGAGATCACGCGAACATCATCGCTCTGCTCCTGCAGCTGCAGGGCGATCTTTTCCGTACCGTCCGTCGAGCCGTCGTTGACGATCAGGATCTCAAGCACGTTCAGGCCGGACTTGCGGATGCTGGCTACCATGTTCGCAAGATAGTCGGAACAGTTATATGCCGGGATAATAACGGATACGGTCACATTCTCGCCTCTCTTGTCCATCCCGATACGCTTCTCTTATTGCCAGAAGAAACGAAACGGATAATAATGCCAATCGTTGACGATGTTGTTTAAGAAACGCCAGATGGCAAAAGCGCCGAATACAAAAGGACCGTAGGAATGTACCAGATCCAGCGTGTTGGCAGAAAAGACAGCTCGTTTCGTGTCGACCCGCTCAAACACCATGGGGATAAAAATGATCGCAAACTGGAAATAGTAGTCCGCCAGTCGTTCAAATGTGTTGTTATAACTTGCGAAGGTCTGGATCACGGCCGCAATGCCGAGCAGCTGAAGAATAGCGCAATAAACTCTGTCTTCCGGATCCGGCGGTCGGACGATCAGCGCTGTCACAATGATGATCAGCATGATGATGACCTTGTTTGCAAGAAAGCGCTTGTTGGCAACGGACTGGATCTCCGTGTCGTATGAATCCGTCATAAGATCGACGAGGCGGTCCCGGAAGAGATAAGTCACAATGAAGAGCCCGGCAAGAATGAGCAGATAATCTCGGCTTATCTTCATATTTGCGATCCAGTAAGCCGGAAGAAAAACCAGCGCGGGGAAATGGAAGAGGGATCCGATGAGGATCAATATCACAAAACGGATCGGCCTTCGTTCCATGATCGAAGTGAAAGAGAGCAGAACGAAGCTCATTGCGATACTCTGCTTAAATACGGACAGCTCCATTACAAAATACAAAAGTCCGAGATAAAACAGAATGCTCAGCACTGGTGATGGGGAGTATCGTTGTATCGTGATGGCCAAAGCGCTCAACACAATGGCGGCGACCACAGCCAAGAACCACTGATAGTTCCCGTCTGACAATTGATAGACCAGCTTCATCAGCCAGGGAAGAGCAATGTTCCGTTCACGGTTGCTTCTCGTATCATCGGTGAAGGAATCTCGCCAGTCATCCAGTCCGCGCAGATCCTGCCATTCCGTTTCTCCCATCCGAATGTACTGCCAACGATAGGATGTTCTGGAATCGTTTCCGATGGTCGCGCCGTCCCGAAGGCTATGCACACAGAACATGAGAAGCATAGCTAACACGATATACTGTTTATTCCCTTTCAGATCGCCCCTCATAAACACTGCAAGGAGCAAAAGCAATATAACGAGCCAGTGGTAAATACTCAAATCAATTCCCTGCCATTTCTGCCAAGATCGCTTCCATTCGCGCTGTCGGGGATCATCTTTCACTGACGAGCTTTTGGAAGAAGACCTGTGTTTTGGAAACCAACTCTCGCGTAGAAAACTGCTGTCCGCGAAGGGCGGCTCTTTCAGCGTACGCCTTTCGAAGGGCAGGATCCGTGAGCATGCGTTTCAGACCATCATAAAATGCATCGTCCGAGTTCTCCGTAATGAGACCATATTCGCTGTCCCCGAGGATCTCCCTCATCCCGGAACAGTCTGTCGTCACGATCGCTTTGCCGAGAATGGTGCTTTCGGTAATGACTGTGCTGAAACCTTCATAGATCGAGGAGCAAACGATCAGATCCGCCGCCTTCATATAGGGGTAAGGATTCTCTTGAAAGCCGAACAGCGTAACGGATCCGGACAGACCATGTTCGCTGATAAAGTGCTCCAGATCCTGCCGTTTTTCTCCGTCGCCGACGATCCACAGATCGTGCTCGATCCCGGATCTGAGCAGCTTCTCGTGCGCTTTCAAAAGCCTCGGATAATTCTTGGGCGTGCACAGTCTTCCAACTGCCAATACTGTGAGCCTGCGTTTCTGCAAGCCGAAAACGTGCTCTTCCGCTGCTTTTCGGATGCTTTCATCTTCCACGACATTATACACGACTGTCGAACGAATGGAAGAATGAAAGATCTGATCGAAGGCTTCTTTGATCCTTTGGGATACGCATACGACACAGTCGAATTTTTGATACCAGCGAGCGGTCTTAGCTTCAAAGGCGGCGAGATCTTTCACGGCGCGGGATAGATCGCAGTGTACCCAGGCAAGCTTTTTTGCTTTTCTGTTCGTCGAGGCAGACATGACTTTTGTCGGTCCCGATTCCAGATATGCGCATTCGATGTCATAATCATCCTTGATGTGGAGCCGGTACGACAGACCGGTCTCCGCCTCTATGCGGTAGCGCAGGATGTTGATCTTGCCCTTAGAGGGATACATGGCTCTGTAACGGATGCCGGGGACCAGGTATTTTGCGGGATCTGAGGGCCAGACAGTCTGCACCGTGATATCGAACTGCTTTTGATCCATGTGATCGACCAGATCACAAAGGACTTTCTCCGCGCCGCCGGCGGATAATGTCTCTGTAAAAAAGAGGATCTTGATCATGATCGCTTGCCTCTTACCGCCTGCTCATACAGATCGCACAATTTACGGGAAAACACGCGCGAATCAAATCCCTGCGCTTCGATCGCCGCTGCAACAGCAGCCTTCGGCGCACGCCCGCGAGCGATCGCGGCTCCTACAGCGTCCGCCCAATCGGAAACGGGCTGCTCCAGCTGCAGCCACTGCACATTTCCGAGCCCAAAGTCCACCTCGTGCGAATAGGTGTCTGCCGTTACACATGGCAGGCCCGAAGCCTGCGCTTCGATCAGCACCAAGGGCATGCCTTCGTATAAAGAAGGAAGCAGAAAGGCCGAAGACTTCCGCATCAAAACATCGATGTCCTTCCGAATACCCAGCAGCAGCATATAGTCCTCAAGGCCATATTCTTCGATCTTGTCCCGAACTCTCTGCTCATAGGAGTTGCCCTCATTCCCGGCAACGAGGATGCGGATCTTTTTGCCGCGACGCTTCAGCTCCTTCGCGATCTCTGCTGTAAAGAGCTGGTTTTTCACCGGCGTAAAGCGCCCGATCTGGAATACGTTGATCCAGCCATCCTCGCAGAATTCACCGGTTTCCGCTCGATCATGATCGTCTATGAATTTCGATGTATCCACGGAGTTGAACACAAGATGATAATTGGACTGCTTCGTAACTTTTTCGCCGTACAAGAATCTCCCCGCCAGGGTGGAACAAGCGATATACTCTGTAGCGTTCCAATGGATCAGACACCGCATGACAGCGTTATACGCTCTGCGAAGAAGACTCTTTTTCGCATGAGGATCATTGCCTTCCATCCAGTTGTGGGCGTGAACGAAGCGATGTTTCACGCCGGCCAGACGAGCAGTCAGAAGAACGACTCCACTGTGGAACAATTCGTGGGAATGGACGATATCGTATTTCCCGTCCTTCATAACACGATAGATCGCTCTGCAGTATCGGAGCAGTTTCGTCCTTCCTGTATTTGGGATCCGTATGCACGAGGATCCTAAAGCTTCGATCTCCGACTTGTAGAACGGGTGATCTAAAGTTGTAGTATAATCGATCCTGAATCTCTCTTTATCTGCCTGCCGAAGTAAGTGCATGAGTTGGTTTTGAATACCGCCGACATCCATGTTTCCCGAAACGATCAGAACGCGGATCCTATCTTTCATGATAACAACTCCAACTTCTTGTTCTGCCAGATCATACGGTAGATCAAAAGGGCAAAAGAAGACCGTATGTCTCCGATCGATCGTACTACATCGTGACACTGCATGTAGTCGTATGGATCGGAGAGCATTCTGCCTCAACGCCTCAATGGGTGAGCTTCCAGGCGACGGCGTCGATCACCGGCGTCAGACGCAGACGCACAGGAAGCGAGATCAGTGTGCAGTATTTGCTGTGGGGATACCGCATGTGCTTGCGATTGATCTTGCCGCAAAGCTGCCAAAGCTGCTTCTGACGGGAAAACCAACCGATGCGATCTTGGATCATCAGTTTCGCATCGTGGTAGATGACTCGGCAGTTGCCGAAGTTGACGGCCCTTTGATAGCTCTCCTTTTCCAGAGCCGAGAGCGGGGCGGTATCCAGAGCCTTGCGGAAATAGTCATTCGCAACGTCAAACTGCTGCTGCAGATCCTTATGCCTTCCCCGCGTCAGCGAGTGTTCGTTTTCCGTGTTGACCACATAAACGGATCTGTCCGTTATCACGTAGCTTTGGATATAGAACGAATAAACGATGTTAAAGGCCCGGTCTTCAGCAACAGAAGCTCCGACGGGAAAACGAATGGAATTCAACTCGATCAAGTCCCGTCTATAGAGCTTTCCCCAAGGCCCGTTGATCGTTTTCCTGCAGATCGCGTCAACGATGAGCGGCATCAAGAGGTCACGGCTGTGGGCATTTATCGCTCGATATGGAGGACCCATAGCACGTTTCCCATCATCGAACTGACGGGAGAATTGGATCAGATCTGCCGGCGTTTCTTCATAGACCTTGTCGATCGTAGAAAAGTATCCCGACACGACATAGTCGTCGCTGTCTACGAAAAGGATGAACTCTCCGGTCGCTGCGTCCAGACCCGCGTTTCGAGCTGTCGAGACGCCGCCGTTCTCTTTCTCGATATAGACGATATTGGGTCCCTTCGACGCATACCCACGACAGATCTCCCCGCTTCGGTCTGTAGAGCCGTCGTTGACCAGAATGATCTCGGCGTCCGCGTAGTGCTCCGCCAACAGACTGTCGATACAGCGGCGCAAGGTCTTTTCCGCGTTGTATACCGGGATGATCACAGAGTATTTGTGTTGCAAAGTCAGATCCTCCGCTACTACTTGCACACGATCACGAACGAGATCGGCAGGATGGGTCTAGACGCCTGTGCGCATCCATACATGGGTGAAAGATACGAACAGTCGCCGAATCGTCCTCTACGTACGATATGAAGCATATCTTCATTCGAAAAGAACAGGAACAGGCCTGCGATGGCAGGTCGATCGGAGAACAACGCGCTTGGCCCCCCGGGCGTATCAAGAAGGACCATGTACCGATCAACAGAGGATCCGGGCGCACGAAAGGAAACATCGTTGTTCGGGAAGGAGCGGTCAACAGTCGGCGCGACAGAGCTAGCAGCCATATTGCCGGTGTGGAGGACTCGTGTATGACAGGGCGTGTCAAATAGACGATCCTCTCCGAGACATATTGATATAACATAATATCACTTAATGCATGTATTGTCCATAAATAAGCTGTAAAAAGACTGCGCAGTTTTGAGATCCTTTATTGACGATCTTATATAGACAATACCAGGAAAAAGTGCTATCATAAACATGTATGACTATGTGGGGAAACAGGTCCTGTGCCGGATGACCGCACTGCTCAGGGAGGCTCTTTCAGCAGAGAGGTCTTCGATCGGGCTCATGAACGAGCTCCGGCTCCGTTCGACTTGCATCTACATGTCGGAAAATGATAACAGCATAGAATAATAAAGAAAACGGCAATGCCCGCAATGATCGCGGTCGCCGCTCTGAGAGTTATGATATGAAGATACTCTATGTCGCCACCATGCTCAGCCACATTTGCCAGTTCCATCTCCCCTATCTCCAGATGCTGCAGGAGCAGGGGCACGAGGTCCATGTGGCGGCCCATGACAACCTGGCCGTCAAGAACGGCCTGCAGTTGAAGTACGCAGACCGCCATATCGACATCCCGTTCGAGCGCTCGCCCTACGACCCGCGGAACATCGCCGCCTATCGGGAACTGAAGGCGCTGATCGAGCAGGAGCACTACGATCTCATCGTCTGCAACACGCCGGTGGGCGGCATCCTGGCGCGTCTCGCGGCGCGGTCGAGCCGCAAGAACGGCACACGCGTCATCTATATCGCCCATGGTTTCCATTTCTACAAAGGCGCATCGAAGCGCAACTGGGCGATGTTCTACCCTCTGGAGAAACGGATGGCGCGCCTCTGCGACGTAGTCGTCACGATCAACGAGGAGGACTACCAGCTGGCGAGAGCGCATTTTCCCGGCGAGGTCGCCCACATCCACGGGATCGGCGCCAACGAGGAGCGCTTCCATCCAGCATCTGCGGCAGAACAGGCTGAGATGCGGCGCAAAGAAGGCCTGTCGGAAACGGCCTTTGTCGTCATCTGCACTGGCGAGCTGAACGACAACAAGGATCAGAAAACGCTGATCGACGCCGCGGCGCTGCTGAAAGAACAGATCCCGGAGCTCAAGATCCTGCTGGCAGGCAACGGTCCCAAGGAGCAGGCGCTGCGCGAGCGGATCGCGGAGAAGGGGCTGGGCGATACCGTTCAGCTCATCGGCTACCGGGCAGATCTGGAAAAGCTCGTCCCTGCGGTCGATGTAGTCGTCTCCTGCAGCAAGCGCGAGGGGCTCCCGCTGAACATCGTGGAGGCGATGCTATGCGAAAAGCCGGTGGTCGCTTCCATCAACCGCGGCAACGCAGAACTGGTGGAAGACGGCGTGACAGGCTATCTCGTTGGACCTGGGGATGCTGTCGGCTGTGCTGACCGTATCCTCTCCCTCCGCCAGAGTGGAACGCTCTCCGCACAAATGGGTGAAGCGGGACACCGGAGAGCAGAGAACTATACGACCCGCGCGGTAAAGAAGGAATTGGCAGGGATACTATCGAATGATGCTGAAACGGAGCGTAGGAAACAATGAAACGCGTGATCACTTACGGGACTTTCGACCTTCTGCATTATGGGCATATCAATCTTCTGAGAAGAGCCAAGCGATTTGGGGATTACTTGATCGTTGCCCTCTCGACCGATGAGTTCAACTGGAACGAGAAAAAGAAGAGATGCTTTTTTTCATATGAACAGAGGAAACAATTATTGGAAGCTATCCGATACGTCGACCTGGTGATCCCCGAGGAAAGCTGGGAGCAGAAGCTAGCAGATGTTAAGGAATACCATATCGATACATTTGTGATGGGCGATGATTGGGAAGGCAGATTCGACTTTCTCAAGGCTTTTTGCGAAGTAGTCTATCTTCCCAGGACGCCAGAGATCTCTACGACACAGATAAAGCAGGAACTAAAAGGATCACGGTGACATGATGGACGATCTTGATGCCATTCAGCAAAGGCTTTGGCAGACCGAGCAGGAGATCCTGGATGTGATCGATAAGATCTGCGTTGAGAACGGCCTTCGATACTCTCTGGCGTATGGAACACTGCTCGGGGCGGTCAGGCATGGGGGCTTTATCCCCTGGGATGACGACATCGACATCATGATGCCAAGGGAGGATTATGAGCGGCTGATCGAGATCTGGCCAACTGTCGCGCCGGATGGATATCTTCTTGAAACAGAGAGGATGTATGATGATTATGTACACACCTTTCTGAAGATACGCAAAGATCACACGACCTATCTGCAGTTTGACAGCGAAAGAACAGTCAGTCATCATAAGGGCATATATGTCGATGTGTTTCCGGCCGACCGACGAGCGCCCAACTGGGTATCCCAGAAACTGCAGTATCTTGCGTTTGCCGTTTTCCTGCTATTCAACCGGAGCTACCCTCAGGGGAGCGGTCGGACCAAATTCATACAGGAAAAGCTGCTCTCTCTGGTGCCAAAACGCTATCACCGACAGTTGAGCAATTGGGCAGGAGCAAGAAGCCGTAGATGGGATAAGGATACATCTTGTGAACTGATATTCCCCTGTACGATCCGTGACTGCAGCCGCTTCTACCCTGCGGATCTTTTCGAACACCTGGAGCGTATCCCTTTCAACGGGAAGAAATATCTCGCCTATAGGGACCGAGATCAGTTCCTGCGCATTCGTTACGGTGACTATATGCAACTGCCGCCCGAGGAGGAGCGCGTGTGGAAGCACCATCCGATCCTCGTCGACTTTACGAAAAACTACGAGGAATTGGCAGTCGATGAGGGAAGAGAGGAAACGATATGAGTTTTACGCTTCGAGAGCTGCAGTTGTGTGAGTTGGAAGTGTTGAAAGCGGTCAGATCCGTTTGCGAAAAGCATAAGATCCGCTATTATCTGAGTTCTGGCACACTACTCGGCGCGGTGCGTCATCAAGGGTTTATCCCATGGGATAACGATATCGACATCGAAATGCCCTATCCGGACTACCGTCGCTTTCTTGCTGTTGCGCAGGCTGAGCTGGGGGAAGACTTCTTTCTGCAGAATAGTGATTCAGATCCGTTTTTTCATTTTGCATATTCGCGAGTCAGGAAAAACGGTACTACAATGATGAGGGACTGGGAGAAAGAGATCCCTTCCCATTATGGGGTCTGGGTCGATATCTTTCCTATGGCTCATGTTGGAGGAACGCTCGATTATCGTACCAAGCGGCTGCTGCTTACATGCAGAACTTTTTTGCGGATGCATGAGGACGTGTTCCGCTATAATCAGAAATGGCTCGTTTCGCAGAGCAGCGCCCCAATGGTGATGCTTGTTAAGGTGGCAAGATCGTTGCCTCAAAGGGCCCGATACAAGATCTGCAAGGCGATCGAGAAGTATATTTTTCAAAGCAAAGAAAAAGCGTATCTGTCCAATGTATGGACAAACATTACAAGACGGATCCCAAAAGACTCGTTTGAACCAGCGACAGAGCTTCTTTTTGAAAACGAACGCTTTTCAGCTCCAAAAGACTACGATACATATCTTCGCATCGCTTATGGGGACTATATGACGCCTCCTCCGGAAGACAAGCGAGGCGGCGATCATGGGGACTTACATGTAGATCTGGACCATGCGTGGGAGCCTGGAGAAGAACTGCCTGAAGTACTCCAATAAGCACTGTTTGAAGAGATCTTCCGCGATCGGAACGCGATCCCATTATTACGAAAAGACGCGGCGAGCGTAGAAGGCTTTTCGCAGAATACCTTTGAAAACTGACATCGTTCTTATCAAGGGTACCTATCAAGCCACATTACATGGGAATAACGATCTATATCGCGATCCGTCGTTTTCTCAAATAACGTTCGGGCGAGTCAGATGAACTGACCGATGGTATCTATGCTCCGATAGGGCAAATATAACACATTGAGAGGAACACTAAGAAGCTATGGTCGACTTAAGTATCCTTGTTCCACAGGGTTTTACAAGTGAGGAAGTCCGATGTGGATACACAGTCAGTTCTCAAGCCAAGGAAGTATGGGCCATTGAACTCGATCTTCTGCATCAGCTGGACAAGGTATGCAGGGCAAATCATCTCAGCTATTTTGCCGGTGCAGGTACGCTGCTCGGCGCTGTGAGGCACAAAGGCTTCATCCCGTGGGACGACGATATCGACATCTACATGCTCAGACCGGACTATGACAAACTGGTCCGGCTTTCGGATGCGTTTCAAGAGCCGTATTTTCTCCATACCGCGTATACCGACCAGACTTATATCAGGACCTTCATGCGATTGCGGAACACCCGGACCGCTGTTGCAACGGAATGGGACAGGAAGCACGGCGCGGACAAGGGAATGGGCATTTTCATCGATATCTTTCCTTTGGACGGCATAAGTGAAAGATCTTTTCAAAATCGGAAGCAAAAAGCGGTCTGTCATTTTTATCGGCTCTTGTTCTCTACTCCGCTGAGACCCGACCCGCAATGGAAGCTGAGCGACAAGATCATCGAAATGATCAAGCGCGCGGCTTTCAAGATCTCCGCAAAACACAGGATCCAAAGTTTTCAAAAGTATGAAGCAGAATTGAAGAAATATTCGGTCGAAGGCACAAAAATGTGGGGAAATCGAACGATCTTCTTCAATTGTCCCAAGTCCAGAAGGCCTATCGAGGACTGGCTGGATATTATCGAAGTCCCCTTTGAGTTTACAACTATTCCCATTCCGAGGAATTATGATGCGATATTGAGACAGCAGTACGGAGAATACATGGTTTTTCCCGCGGATAAGGGTTCCGGAAAGCTGCATCAGGTAAACGAGATCTCCACCGAACATACTTTGGCGATGCGGGCGAAGTGAGTCCGTGACCGGCTATGTTGCTGACGGCGATCCTACCAAGCGGGTCGTGGACCGGCCGGAAACGCTGCTCCCGAAAACCTAAGCGCCTTTCTCCATCACTGCCCCAAGCGCTATCTCTGGAATCTGGAGGAAAACAAATGAACAAGATTTTGGTTCGAGGCGGCGCGGATCCGCTCAAGCGCTATACGCCGCGAGATTTGCTCGTCAGGGATTCGCTTGGCGGCAACTCCGGCAATTTGATGTTCTCATACGGGACGATGAACGTTCTCAGCACATCAAAGACAAAGTGTGTTTCCACGCTCTATCAGAAGAGATGGACCGCTGCCGAAATCGATGAGATCAATCAAACTTGTTCTGCGTTTGTGCTTCCTTTGGCTGATGCATTCCGCGCCGACTTTATTGGGGAACTCAATTGTTACACGGACCTGATCCGTCAGCTGAAGATCCCCTGCGTCGTGAACGGCATCGGATTGCGTGCAAGCTATGATCCGGACCCGGCCTTTTCCTATCCCTTCAATGAAGATGTCAAGCGTTTTGTCCGCGCAGTTTTGGACCATTCCGCAATGCTGGGTCTTCGCGGGGCTAACACCGGGGATTATCTGAAATCACTCGGCTTCCTTCCGGAAAGAGATTTTACGGTGATCGGGTGTCCGTCTATGTATATGCACGGCTCGCTGCGGGAAAACAAAGAGCCGAAAAACGACGGAGTAGCCGTCAGCCTGAATGGACTTGTCCCGCCCAAGCTCAAACAGTTTTATACAGATCTGGCTTCGGCCGAAAAAACACACATAATCCAACAGAGGACCTCGGAGCTGATCGATCTGTATTATGGAAGAGATCTGGATCTGAGTACAACGCCGCCGGAATTTGCTCGTCAAAATATATTTACTTCATTCGATTATCGTTCCGCCAAGGCGGCCGGACGGGTACACTTTTTCACGGACGTTCCCAACTGGATCCACTATCTGAAAGACTTTCCATTGTTTGTGGGCGCGCGATTTCACGGTACGGTTGCCGCGCTTTTGGCCGGGGTTCCGACCGTCATTACACCGTTTGATTCGAGGACCAGAGAATTGGCAGCCTATCATCATATTCCGACGATCACAGAGAAGGATCTGGAAGAAGGACTTGCCGCAGAATCGGTCCGGGATTTGGCAGACTATAGCCAGGTGGCCAAAGCGCACGAAAAGAATCTCTCACACTACAAGGACTTCTTGAAATGTAACGGGCTGCCAAGCCTCTTTGACGAACAAACAGACCTTTCTTTTGGTCGATCTCCGATGGAAAAGCAAATTCTTTGTCATTGGAAGCCGTCTCTTCCCTTCGATGCCTATGAACTCTGCGGCGGCCCTGAGCGCATGGCGAGAACGGCTGAGTATGTACTTATCAAAGGAGCGAAGAGAGTTCGCCGTTTCCTTGTTGGCCGTTAAGACGAATGAACGGAAGAAAGCAAATACGGTTCAGCCAGAGAGCATGAAATCTATTTACAGGAAAAGTCCCGGAATCTCAACAATTCCGGGACTTTTCGCACAATTATTCGACATCTTCTTGTTACAAAGCGTTGGCTTCCTGCCTGTGGTCTGATGGCTTTTTGGGCTTTTCCCCGAAAGCAATCGGCAATATCTTTCTAACGACCCAATAGACGAGAAGGCTGGCGCCAACCGCTGCGGCGACGGATAAGATTACTGAAATCGCAGAGGGGACGCCGATCATTTCACCCATGCGATTGAGTACTCTGACAATAGGCTTATGAAGGACAAGAATGGGAATTGTTTTTCTGCCCAAATCAGCGCAAAAGGCTGCAAGCTTCTGGATTCTGCAGAGAAAAACAGACAGGAACAGGACAAGTGCACTTCCCGCAGCGGCGTTGAAAAGATACAGCAGTGGGTTGCCGGTATGCCTGCCGGCCATATCAACATTATTTGTTGAGACATAAGGCAGATTGAGAAAACACGTCAGGCTCAATGCCAGCAGGCCGATCAGAAGCAAAAGAGCAGTCAGATTCTCTTTCTTTGCCTCCGTTTCAAAGGCGTTTTTTGTCAGATATCCCCACATCATGAATGTGACGCCAAGGAAAGCAACGTCAGTACTCCATGGATATCCGTTGGAGAGGCGCGGAAGAAACAGGCCCGCGACAGCAAACACTACACTGACACAACATAACACCCATATTCCGCGCTTGAGCTTTGCTATTGTTTGCTGAATGACTTCAAATGCACAAACGGAAAGGAACATGCAGGGCAGAAACCATAAGGATGAAAGGCTCCCCGCCTTTCGGAAGCCCGCTTGACTTCCGTAAACAAGATAGGCGAAATATCTCGGGGAAAAGCTGCGTTTCATGACAGCGTCTATAATCAGATATACGATACCCCAAATAAAACAGGGGATAATTAACCTCAAGACTTTGTCATACAGAAACTTCCAGGTAAAAAACCCTCTCTTTTCATGGGAAGGCTTGTTCCAAACCATGCCAGCGACGAAAAAGAACAATGGCATGTGAAAAGAATAGATCCATTGCTTTATAGGATTATACACCAAAGGGCAATGGGCAAGTACCATAAGCAGAATGCCGATCCCTTTGGCGATATCCAGATATTCTTTTCTGCCGCCAGATTGTATCTCCACGCTAATCTCCTTCTATTACGCCTTGCTTGCTTCGCGACAGATAACCCTGATACGATTCAACTTCGTTTTTTCCGAGGATCAGAGCAGCGAAAGAAAACAGCGTTATGATTTCTCCATCATAGAAGCCAGCGCCTGCGCCAGCTCGACGAACATCCTCTTTCTGGTCTCCACCGTGCCGCCGGCGATATGCGGCGTCACCAGCACGTTCGGCCGATCCGGCATCTGCCGCACGATCTCCGGATCCACGTCCAGGTCCAGGCACACATAAAAGCCCGGATCCTGCCGCGCTTTTTCAAACAAGGCCTTCGCGTCGATCGTGGCCAGACGCGACACGCTGATGAATATGGCGTTGGGCTTCATGCTGCGGACCAGCTCCGCGGAGATCAGGCCCACAGTCTCCGGCTTGTTCGGAAGATTCACGGAGATGAGATCCGCGGTCCTGGCCAGCTCCTCCAGCCCGACAAAGCGGACGCCGCGCGCTTCCAGATCCCGGTGACGATCGGGATCTCTCGTCCAGCAGAGAAGGCGCATCCCGAAAAACGCGGCGTAGTCCATGATCCTCCGGGAGACGTTCCCCGCGCCGATCACGCCCATGGTCTTCCCCAGCAGATCCTCCGGCTTTTGCCGGAGTTTTTTGTTGTCCTTCCCTTGCCGGTACAGATCCCTGCCCTCGTCCAGCCGTTTGCAGCAGGCCAGAGCGCAGCCGATGGTGTACTCCGCGACAGACTGGGCGTTCGCTTTCGGGGTGTTGAGGATGGTCACCAGGCCGCGCTTCTCTTCCGGGATGTGGATATGATCCAGGCCCACGGACGCTGTGGCGATGATGCGGGGGCTGTCGATCCCATCGAACATGTCCTCGGTGATCTTCTGGCTCGTTCCGATGATCACGCAGTCATATTCCCGCAGGAGCTCCTTCATACGCGCCGCGTCTGGCCTCGGCACGCCGAGCGGGTGGACGGTGACCTCCGCCCCGGCGGCGGTGAGAACGTCCAGCGCCTCCCGGGTGAGATCGTCAAAGATGCTGTAAGCTTTCATGCTTCTCTCCTCGCTTGCGAATATTCTTTTCGATCTCTCCGACGATCCAGGCAAGCAAAAGCGCTGCCGCAGGAAGGCAGATATAAAGCCAGCAGCCAAGGGCCTCCATGATCCCATAGTATTTCAACGGATGCAGCAAGGTGATATGCACCAGATAGATCTCTAAGGACAAGCCGCCGGCCCATTCAAGAAAACGTACCCTTTTCCCAAACCTGGACAGCAGCATCAGCAGCGAGAGCGACAGGGGAAGAAACAGCAAAAGCTTGTACATAGCCGGAATGGTAAAGCTTTCTGACAATTCACTCAGGGAAGTCAGCCAGCCGAGGAGCACCACGAGCAAGGCAGCCGCAGCGGTCGGTCCCTTTCCGGGCACTTTGTCCTGCTCCGGTAAGGTCCCTGCCATAACGCCGATCGAAAAAACGGGAAGCCGCGCCCAAACGATCATGCTGTTTTTAAGGACCGGCGTATAGGCTGCCGCGACCGCAAACAGGATCAGGCCAAAAAGAAAAGCAATTTTCTTTCCGCTTCCGCTCCTTTTCACAAACGAATAGATCGCGGGAAACAGAGTATAGAACAACAGGATGCCATACACGAACCAGGTCGTTTGCATTCCCTTGAGCCAAAAGGAAGCGGAACTAAGATCGGCAAGAAATGCGGCGCCTCTTCTCAGGACACTGCCGGAAGTCTCGCACACTGCAGCCCATATGTAATAGGGGATGCCAATGAGCAGATACGGAAGAAGGACCCGGGACAGGCGTTTTTTGAAATAAGGCCGCCAGCCGGTCTTCTGATAATTGTGCTTCCCTGCAGACAAGCTCAAACACAGTCCGGAAAAGAAAAAGAAAACATCCACCGCCAAGTTTCCGATGCTGACAATGTTGGTCACTATGGGGATATAGGGCATGGAGATCCGACGAAACGTGTGAAACAGCACGATCCAGATCGCACACGCGCCATAGATGGAATTCCTCTTTTCCAGCAGAGCCCTCATGCGAAGTAGCCTTTCAGATATTCCGCGGCGAAAGCTCTGTCGCAGGCAGCCCGCTTTTCGTCCGGCATGTGTTTCAGCAGGTCGATCAAAACGTCCGTCGTCACACGGGGATCCGCAGTGAAGATCTTGATATAGCTGGGCGTGCAGGAATATACAGACGACAGATAGTAGTCCAGGCTATAGCCCCAAGGAGTCTTTTTCTGCTGGTCTGAAAAGTATTCGGAGATCGCCTCGAACAAGACCGTAGGATCGTACAGTTTCCCTTCCTTGATCAGCGTGGGTTCGATGAGCTCAGTGCACAGGTTGCCGGCTCCTTTGCCCATCCCCATGATGCTGGCGTCAAGCATCACGTCATGACGAGCATTGAACGCAACAAATGTGAGCGCGTTGGAAAAAGCCATCTGCCGGTTGTTGTGCGCATGGAACCCCAATCTCATCGTCATGCTGACATACTGGTCGGCGATCTCCAGCTTGTGGAGCAACGCTTGATTGTCCATCTGACCGAAACTGTCCACCACATAAAAGCCTTTTGCTCCGGCAAGCTCCCTGTTGCATACCTGGATCAGATGCTTATACTCCTCGTCCGTATAGCGCATGCTCACCATGGGCTGGATATACAGATCGTATCCTTTGGCCATGATGATCTTGCCCCACGCGATAGAGGCTTCCCGGTCCTCCTTGTGGAACGCTAGGCGGATCCCGTCGATGCCCTTTGGATCTCTAGGCTCCAGTTTGTTCACATCAAAGGTGCCATAGTCGATCATGGCAAGATAGCTGACACCTGGCCTCTTTCCAGAAGTCAGGAGCGTCTTCTCGATGGAGCCCTCATGGTCAAAGCAGGTGCGTCCCTCTGGGCTCCCCTTTCTTTCGTCTATATAACCCGTTTCAATATATTCCACCCCTGAGGCTTCCAAGGTCGCCTTGATCTTCTGCATCCTTTCCAGCCCAAAATCGAAGTTGATCACGATCCCGCCGTCCCGGAGCGTAACGTCTACAAGTTCGATCTTGCGTGTCTTCCGCCGTGCGCGGATGATACGGTCGGCAACATCGATATCGTTGTCCGTAGTGATCTTGAAATTGCTGGGGTGTCCTTTCACGATACGGATCTTATATCCTAGTTTCAGGAGCAGCTGCGTCGTGCCGGTAACGGACGCTTTCTCTTCTTCTGCAAAGCTATCGATCGCTTGTTTTAACAGGGCGATCCGGAAGCCGGAGGGGTTCTGACCGTTGTACAGGTGGTCGCGTTCCATCGTTCCGCTGATATACTTCTCGTCCTCCGCGACATGGATCGTGTCTGTAGTGGGAACGACCGTCAGCGCAAGATCATCCTCCAGTGTCGCGTCGATACAGTCGTGGATCATCTGCTGTGTCACAAATGGCCGCACAGAATCGTGGCAGATCAAAATATCCTTCTCGTTCAGCCCGAAGTCGGAGATCACGACATCCATCGCGTTGATAAAGGAATCTAGCCGCTCCTTTCCGCCTTCCACCAGAGAGATCCTGGCACGTTCCTCCTCGCAGAGAGCAGTGGACAGCAATTCTTCCAGATATGTTCTCCAATCCTTGTGGATGGCGATATAGATCCGTTCAAACCGGTCGATCTTCAGAAACTCGCGCACAGTCAGCAGGATGATGGGTGTGCCACCGATCGAAATGAACTGTTTCGGGATGGAATGCCGTTCCATCCTTTTTCCGACTCCTCCGGCCAGTATCGCTGCAAATACCATTTTCTTTCTCCTTTTTCTGTTCCTCACTTAGCGAAGCGGATCGGATCGCGTGATAAGGCCGAGCTCGATCCTCTATTGAGTAGGAGCTTCGATGGGATCAGTCGAGCCTGAGGCTCTTTTGCATCCGAATATGCATGATCCGCTTTTGCACTATCAAAAAACTGGGCTTCGACCGGATCGGACTGTGTAAGGGCTTCGGCTCGTATGACAGGGGCCAGATCATCTGGAGCAAAGATCGTACACCTCGCAGGTCCGCCGGATCCTTGGCTCTACGATGTGAGTATAGCATACTATCAACATAAGTGCACCATATTTTTATAAGAACACTATCCGTCACAACATCAGACAAGTGAAAGAGCACTTCACGGTGTCGTCTGGATAGGAGCTGAAAAAGCTGGAAGAGGACTGAAAAAGCATGCCGATCATCGCAGAGCCGCAGCTGACCGCCGCTCAGGAGAGGACGAGACGCCATGCCGTCGCCTCACGACCCTTGCTTTACGAGGATCGTGTGCTGAACTACTGCTTGCGTTCTTTTGCCGGTTTGTGATAAAGTAGTAGAGAGTCGATACACAGTTCGGACTTTGCGCCGAAGGATCCATATGGACAGCGGAGGCTGGAACATGGGACCGGCGGCAGAAGAGGAGAGGTGACGGAGATGTACGGACAAGAGAGCAAGAGGAGCCTGCCTCT
Organism: Bacillota bacterium; assembly: GCA_017620135.1. Taxonomy (GTDB): domain Bacteria; phylum Bacillota; class Clostridia; order Lachnospirales; family Bianqueaceae; genus RUG760. Next base: position 4,905 of record JAFZQZ010000039.1, on the reverse strand, counting down.
GGACATCGCCAAAGGGATCGGGATCCTGCTGGTGGTGCTGGGCCATTGCCTGCAGGTCCATGCGCCGCTGAAACAATGGATCTACAGTTTCCACGTGCCGCTGTTTTTTCTGATCTCAGGCATGGTATGGGACAGGACCTCGCATGAAGAGAGCGGCTTCCTCAACGGCGCTTTTTTGGCGAAGAAGGCGATGAGGCTGCTGGCGCCCTGCTTCCTGTGGGGCCTGGCGTATGCTTTGGCGCGCGCGCTCGTGTACAGATCCCTTAAGCTGGAGAGCTTGGGCTGGCTGCTGTATAATACTGAGAACAGCATCTCCAGAGCCGGTAGCTTGACCCCCCTGTGGTTTTTGTCCTGTATGTTCGTGACGGTCTGCCTGTTCGAGGCGATCCAATGGCTCGCCTGCAAGAAACGGCTGAGCAAGTGGGCCCTCTTTGGCATGAGCTTGGTCTTTGGCGCCCTGGGGCTCTTCCTGCCCGTACTTGCAGTCGGTTATCCCTGGAGCGTGGATGTCGCCATGCTGGGCCTGGCGCTGATGATCTGGGGCTATCTGGCGAGAGAGACGATGGACAAGCTGACGGAGAAGCCATGGCTATGCCTGCTGATGAGCCTTGGGGCTCTTGCGGTCTTGACCCTTACATATCGGCTGGATCTGTCGGGCCTTACACATGGATATGTAGAAGTCTCAGACAGAGTTTTTGGGGAGCCGGCGCTGTTCTTGCTGGATGCGCTATGCGGGAGCCTGTTTGTCCTGGGGCTGTCGGCTTTCCTGGCGGGCTTCTCGCTTTTGGACGGCCTTCTGAGCAGACTGGGGAGAGATACGATCCCGATCCTGCTGTTCCATAAACCTGTTGCGCTGGCCTTGGGCGTGGTCTTCGGCAAGATGGGCGTCCCGGACGCGATGGCCGTTGCGATCGAGTTCGTGTTCGCCCTTGTGATCAGCGAAGGGATATTCGTTCTGACCAGACCGCTTTTCCCGTGGGCATACGGGGAGAGCGAGAGGCCCCGATACGGATCGGAACGAGGAGCAGCACGATACAGGTGAGCTGGACGGCAAAGACCAGCTGATCTCCTGCGTCTTGCTATTGACGGCTCGACCCAGGGAAAACGGAGAGATATGACGCAAATGGCACAACTGCTTCTGCAAGAAGCAGTTGTGCCATTTGCGTCTTAGCATGACGATCGCCTGATGCAGCTGGATAGACCCTGGAACACGAGATCCAGATCCCTGAGCTGCTGGCCTGCACACACGACCACATGATACAAGGAGGCTTGCTCCAAAGCGAAGTCAGGACCGATACGCATAGCGCACACAAATGCCTCTTGTGAGCATCATCACCTGCCGCAGGGGGGACCAGACGGAAAAGAGCTCTTCCCGTATACAGAGGATCGGGCGTGTAACGCAGGGGGGGTACTTCAGTGACACTCTGTCTGTATCATGCGCTTTTGGCGCTCGCGTAGCCCTCACGGGAATGACGATCATGTTCAGGGGCTTTCTGTGTCAGGAAGAGAGCGTCGGATCCGAGACGAGAGGGAAGCCGCATGCCGGGGGATCAGGCAGACCTTTCCGTTATGGCGCGTCTGGATCGACCGGAAGATCAAAAAGGTCTCACTGAAGTCACAAAATAATAGACCTTATCCATCCACATGCGAATGTTGTTATGCGCTACATCCCTAACACAGATGTTTGCTGCATCTACCTCAGGACATAGACGATGTGTGAAGTCGATGTGCGTGCGGTCGGACAAACGATCCTCAAACGGCACACGAAGGAACAGGTCGCCCAATCGACGGTTGTTGTAGGGGATGGTGACATCGTAGGAGAACATGTGTTCACACGAGATCACATCCGCGCCCCAACGGCTGTCGCGCATCTCCAGGTCAATGATGTCGCTCCAGTCATAGTTGAACATATGCTCGTTGAACTGACTGTCCTTCAGATAGCGACGATAGATCGCATCGGTGCGATACATGAGCCACGGATCCAGCAGATAGATATTGTTCATGGCGTTCACGCGACGTGCCGTACATGTTTTCTGAAGCTTTTTGACACCGTAGCGCTTGTAGTAAAAAGCTCTGCCGATCTCCGATGTCCAGGATTTCACCTCCACATCAAAAGGATGCAGACGACGGAAAAAGATCCGTTTCATGATATCGTTGTGGTTGAAATACTTGCGATCGCTATTCACGCAAAGGATGGCCCTAACAAGATCGTACTCCGGATACAGTTCCCGGTCTAGGGGGATATCATAAGTCGTATGCTTTACGCCGACAGAAGCACAGATGCGCTTTGCCGCGTCGCAGTCTACCTTCTCAGCGTGCTGCGAATTATAGGAAAAGAACTGGATCGAGTCGCCTAGATGCGCAGCTGCAGCAAGCGAACCCTTGCTGTCACGTCCGCCGGTAACAGAGACTGCTACGCGCGGCCATTTCCTGGAGATCAGGTCAAGACTGACTTTCATCACACGGGCGATCTCCTCGACCGTCTCCTGATAGTCTGCTTCATCCCGGCACATCTCCAGCGGCCTTGCCGGGTAAAACCGTTGACTTCTGAAGGCTCCGTGTTCCAGAACGATATAGTTGTTGCAGATGATCTTTTTCAGCTCGTGATAGTGAGAGATATCCCCGGGAAGTCCTTCCCCGTACAGATGATACCAGCGATAGTTCTCCAGCCTCTCAACGTACTCGTCCCGTGTCAGTGGGGCGAGCTGGGCAACGAGCTCTTCATGGGACGCGACGTACCAATGCCCATGAGAAAAACCGTAGTACGCTGTCCGCATGCTCTCAAAATCACCGCATAGGGTGAGCGAGCCGCCCGAGAAGACACCAAACAGGAACAGTCCGGTGAGATCGTTGATCTTCGGGATCGCCTTTTGAGGGTCCCCGTGGGCTACCTCAGCGATCTGCTTCAGGATCACGAGCTCATCTGATGTCACGCCGAAGGGATCGTAGGCATGACCCAACAAGAAGAACACATTTCCGTTTTCTTGATGGACATAGGCTTTCTGCGAGCGATGCACATAGAGATGTGCATACCCAGCGAGATCCACTTCACGCCAGAGATCGTAGAAGGGGAAACCTGGACCTAATGATACATCTCGGTCTGTGAGCAAGAAACCCTGCTCGAAAATGGCAGAACGATACTCTGGAAAAGAGCAGATCGTCTCCTGTATAAAGCTCCAATTCGGATTCATGTTCATCTCCATAGCATCTGATAGATCATCGTCTGTCATTCATAGGTACATCAGGCGGCTGTCGCCAGCGATAACGGCCCCTGGATCGATCGCGGAAGCTCTGACCGTTTCCGGAGCAGAGAGAACAGATGGCGTCCTTTGGCTCGTATGCTGTGCATGTGTTTGAAAATTATAGCACAAAAACAAAAAAAGTCCAGAATTAGCTGAAAAATAAGATGAGTCAGCAAAACAAGGGCGTGGAAGAGCCGGCCCATATTTCCAACTAGACGCTCTGGCGGGAACGAGGCTGCCGGCAGTCCCGTTCGCAAGGGTCAGCTCGTCCGCTTTTCCGCGTGACCGGTCATCCTCTCCGTGATGCCGCTACTGCATTCGCGTTGACCTGTTCGATCGCCCTGCGGATGGCCAGCCAGACCGTCAGGTCCGTGAAGACCTCTACGATGCTCCCTTGGTCGGTAAAGGGCGCTTCCTGCAGGACGGACAGATCTTTCATCATGCCGTTGCGGACGATGTACTCCACGATCTGATCAACGAAATAGATCTGCCGGCTGTCGAGCGCCGTATCGTTCAGGAATTCCGCAAAGGCCGCTTTGGCGGCATTCATATCGAGGCCCACGATCTCACGCACGAACTCGCCCAGGGGTTTGGCGCCGTACTCTGCCTCATACTCCTGCCTGGTGCCGACCTCGCTCCATAGGATGCTCTCCAGTACCTTGACGTCAGCTTCGGTCAGCGGGACGTTGCCCTTGAGCTTGGCGATCACGGCGTTGTCCTTATGCTGGCGGATGTAGAACTCCGCCTTGGCTTTGTAGTTCTTCAGATCGTCACTCTCCAGCTCCGCCTCCTTCCACTCCGTGGAGAGGACCTCGTCGTCGAAGTTGGTGTCGTAAACGAGCCTGGTGATCGGGATGTACTTGATAAGATCCCGCAGGCTCTCGCGGATGTGCTCGAACTCGTTGATGCCCGCTGTGTCCAGATAGTCCGTGTGCAGGATCTTGTCGATCAGATCGGCCTGCATCATGATCTCCGGGATGTTGGCGACGCTCGCGACGGCGGAGACCTTTTTGAGCAGATCGTGCCGTGCGCGGCTGTATCTCTTCCCGGCGAGAAGAGCCAGCTCGATCCCGTACATCAGCGCGTCGAAGCGCAGCGCCTTGGCGTCGCCTGTATCCGGCACGATCAGCGGGGCCAGTTCCTGGCCCAACTGCAGTGTGTCTTCGAAGGTGAGCGCGTTGTAGTTCCCTGCGTCGGAATACAGTTCCACATATTTCAGATGCTGTTTGACCGCAAAGTTGTCGCGGTCCAGCTGACGCACCTTGGCGACCATGCCCTCCACCAGCGACTTGCGGAACGCGATCAGCTCCTCCGTTTGGTAGGCGAGATCCTGCAGTTTGAAGGCGATCTGCGCCTTGAGCTGGAAGATGGCCCCGGACAGCGCGATGCTGTTGGCGGTGGGCCGCCCCTTGTTCATTCGGAAGAACTCGAAATTTCCGCAGAAGTCGAAGATGTAGAACTTATCCTTGTCCGCTCCGTCGAGAAGACCGGGGCACAGCCGTGTGCCGCGGCCGATCATCTGCCAGAACTTGGCCTTGCTCATGACCTGTTTGAAAAAGACCAGGTTCAGCACTTCTGGCACGTCGATGCCGGTGTCGAGCATATCCACGGAGATCGCGATCTGCGGCATCTTCTTCGGCTCGGAGAATTCGTCGATGGCAAT
>JAFZQZ010000038.1 GCA_017620135.1 Bacillota bacterium | reverse complement strand
CCTGTAGTCCAGGACGCGGCAGAGTTTTATCTTTCACAGCTCCGGGAAACCGAAAATGGAAAACTGATCTTCACACCGGCGACGTCGCCGGAAAACCGCTTCATCTATCAGGCGGACGGTACGGATGAGGAGGCAGCGCTTTGTGAGTGGACAGCTATGTCACAGTCGATCGTAAGAGATGTTTTCATAATACTCCTGAACGCGGCTGAAGCAGTAGCCGGAGCGGATACGGGCGAGAGTGGGGCTGGTATAGATGAGTTTGTAACGGATCAAGGTGAGACCTGGACGGACAGAACATATCCGGACAAACTTCTCTTGGCGAAGATCCGCGACGCGCTGCCGCGCCTGCAGGGCCTGGAGATTGGGCCGGACGGGCGGATCCTGGAATGGAACCGGGATTTCACGGAAGCAGAAATCCACCATCGCCATGTTTCCCATCTGTACGCGCTTTATCCCGGAGACGAGATCCGACTACTGCAACCAGACGAAGAAATCCGGCATGTGGAGCCCGACGGGATCCATCTCAGCCCGCTTGCCGAAGCGGCAAAGCAGTCGCTTCTTGTTCGGGGCGACGAAGGGACCGGCTGGTCCCTGGCCTGGAAAGTCTGCCTGTGGGCAAGATTGCGGGACGGGGACCATGCCGCGCGTCTTATCGATATGCAGCTTCGCATGAGCGATCCTGCTGTCATCTGGCGGGGACGGGGCGGATCGTATCCCAACCTTCTCTGTGCGCATCCGCCGTTCCAGATCGACGGGAACTTCGGCGTATGCGCAGGGATCGCGCTGATGCTCCTGCAGGAAGAAGACGGCAAACCGGTATTCCTTCCGGCGCTCCCCAAAGCATGGTCGGAAGGCAGCGTGACCGGACTTCGGACGCGGGACGGAAGGACAGTGGATTTTTCCTGGAAAGATGGACAGCTTAGCCGGTCTATGATAAGATAGAAGGCAGAAAAATGCTATGGAGGAAGTCCATATGGAAGATAGAGTAAATCCGGCAGCGCATACTGAGCAATCGCGCATCGAGTCGCTCATCGGGCGATTGGGTCTTGGGAGAATTACGGAGGACATCCGGCCGGTCACAGGCGGGCTGATGCACCGGATGTACCGTGTACAGACAGAGCATGGGACCTATGCCCTGAAAGCGCTGAATCCGCAGATCATGAAGCGTCCGGACGCGAAACAGAACTTCGCGACAGCGGAAAAGCTGGAACAGATCCTCGAGGACCATGGGCTGCCGATCGTTCCCGCCCTCCGGTTCGATGGGAAAAAGATGCAGGAGGTAGAGGGACACTATTATTATCTGTACGACTGGCACAGGGGAAAGATTACGGACTGGAATACGATCTCGGAAGACCAGTGCTTCCGTGTGGGACAGATCCTCGGGCAGATGCACAGGATCGACGCGAAAAATGTCCCGCCCGAGGAATTCGACTTTGCACCGATCGACTTTTCCGGTTTCCTTACGCAGGCAAAAGAGCAGGGATCGCCGCTGGCAGAACTTCTTTCTGATCATCTGGCGGTGCTGGAAAGAGCCCAGGAAAGTATCCTTTCCGCTGGGAAGAAGCTTCCTTCCATGAGTGCACTTTCCGACGCGGACATGGATCCCAAGAATGTCATGTGGCTGGAAGGAATCCCATCCGTCATCGATCTTGAATGTCTGGACTATGCCAATCCCATGCGGGCCATGATCGAGCTATCACTGCAGTGGGCGGGTACCGTGACCGGATCGTTCCGGAAGAAGAACCTTGAAGCCTTTATCCTTGGTTACCTGCAGGCGTATGACAACGGCTACCGCGCCTATGACGAGATCTACGGCCTCGCCTATCAGAACTGGGTGGAATGGCTCGAATACAACCTGGGCCGCGCGCTGGGAAGCGAAGGCCCTGACGCGGCCGCTCTCGGAGAAAGTGAAGTCAAAAATACCCTGAAGATCATCGACTACCTGGATCAGCAGGAGGACGTGATCTGCCGTTTCCTGAAAGAAGAACTGCCGCCGGCCGATCCGAAAAAGTTCGACACGCATGACGGAAACCTGTGTTACTTTGAGATCCTGTTTGAGGGAAGCCTGGAAAACCTTCCCGCCCGTGAACTTCCCGAAGGATACCGGATCGTACCCTATCAGGACGGGGACAGACAGGAGTGGATCAGGATCGAGCTTTCCGCCAGGGAATTTGAAAGCTTCGAACAGGGTGGAAAAGCCTGGGAGCGGTATTACGGCGGGAAAGAGGACACACTGCACGACCGAATGTATTTTGTCGAGAACGCTTCCGGACAAAAGGTGGCGACCGCGACCGCTTACTATGATATCCATGGCCGTGATACCTCCGGCGCCGGATGGTTGCACTGGGTGGCAGTCTGCCGGGAAGAACAGGGCAGAGGCCTGTCCAAACCGCTCATCATCCATGTGCTGAAACAAATGAAAAAACTGGGTCATACGTGGGCGAAGATCCCCACCCAGACAACGACCTGGCTCGCCTGCAAGGTCTACTACGACCTCGGATTCCGCCCGGTACCGAAAAAACTGGAGAACAGCCGGGCCGGATGGAAAATGCTGGAGCAGCTCACAGGAATAAAGGTAAACGCATAGGAGGAAGCAGAGTGAATATTTACGGAGCCTTTGCCCTCTTTTCTCTGACGATCCTTCTGTACTGGTTCTTCTCGGAACTGTTCACGATCCTGTTTCGTTTTACGGGACTGCCGAGAGAAAAAGCCAAGTTCCAGGTCGTATCGCTGCTGACAGGCTGCGGTTTTACCACGCGTGAAAGCGAGATCATCATCACGACGAAGCGGCGCCGCCGTCTGGCCAGAGCCACGATGATGTTTGGCTACGTCTTCAATATCACCATCGTATCGACGATGATCAACGTCATCTTCTCCCTGAAGATCTCAGAACAGGAGCACTTTCTTTCTGTGCTTTTGATCCCGCTGGCTGCATTTATCGTGATTTTCCTGTTCACCCGAGTGCCAGGCATTCGTTCCTGGGGCGATCATTTGATGGAAAGACTGGCAAACCGCATGATCCACAGGCAGTTCAGCAATTCCATTCTGATCATTGACTATATCGGCAAAAACATGATCGGTGTGGTCACACTGAATGAGATCCCGGAGGAATTTGAAGGGAAAAAACTGGCAGAGACGGAGATCCGAAAGAATTACAAGATCCTGGTCATGCTGGTCGAACGACCCGGACTGGAAGCGGAACCGGCCATGGCGAATACCATCTTCCGGAAAAGAGACCGGATCACCGTCTTCGGGGATTACCACACTGTCTGCCGCGCTTTCCATGCCAAGGAACGCTTTGACGATTCGGAGGATGAGGAATGAGTGTGGTCGTTATAGGCGGTGTCAATATCGACATTGGCGGGATCTCACGCGCGCCGCTCGTCCCGCATGATTCCAATCCCGGAAAGGCCAGGATCTCTCTTGGCGGCGTCGGAAGAAATATCGCGCATAACCTTCGGCTCCTGAACGTACCGGTGACTTTTCTGACAGCGCTCGGAGACGACGCGTTCGCGGATCGGATCAAAGAAAGCTGCACAGCGCTCGGGATCGATCTTTCCCATGCGCGCATTTTGCCGGGAAGGAATTCATCCACCTATCTCTATATCGGCGGACCGGACGGTGACATGCATCTGGCGGTCTCGGATATGGAGATCTGCGAAGAGATCGATCCGGCCTATATCGAACAGAATCTTGAGCTGCTGGAAAAGGCGGACGCGATCGTGATCGACGCGAATCTGCCGGAAGAAACGATAGAATATATCTGTTCTCATACAGACCGGCCCATCTTCGCGGATCCTGTATCTACGGTAAAGGCCGGAAAACTGAAGAAATCAATGGGACGCATCTTTGCTATGAAACCCAACCGGATCGAAGCAGAGATCCTCTCCGGGATCCGGATCACGGATGAGGGATCCCTGTGTCAGGCGGCGGAGGCCATCCTCCGGGCCGGAGTGAAAAGAGTCTTCATCTCTCTTGGCAAAGACGGTGTACTGGCGGGGGAAAGAGGATCAGAAGAGGAAGCGGCCCATCTTGTCCGTGTACAGGCCGTGCCGGCAAAAGTGCGAAACGCCACGGGTGCCGGGGATGCCTTTATGGCCGGACTCGTCTGGGCACACCTTCATGGATTGGGACTGGAAGACAGTGCCAAAGCCGCGGCAAGAGCCGCGGCAGTTGCAGTAGAAGGGCCGGAAACAATCAATCCCGATTTGGGTGAAGACACTATTCAATAGAACTTTGTACGGAGGACTTAATGATGCTCAATCAGTATTTGGATATCAAATCGGATGTCGCGGAGGCCTTAGCTACTGGCAAACCGGTCGTCGCCCTGGAATCGACGATCATCTCTCATGGAATGCCCTATCCGCAGAATGTGGAGACAGCGCTCAAGGTAGAGCAGACCGTACGGGAGAATGGCGCCGTACCAGCGACCATCGCGATCATCGGCGGCAGACTCAAAGCGGGTCTGACGCCGGAAGAGATCGAGTATTTCGGGAAGAAAGGAACAGGGATCACCAAGGCGTCCCGACGGGATCTGGCTGTGCTCTGTGCCCGCGGAGAGGACGGTGCGACAACCGTCACGACCACGATGATGATCGCCCATATGGCTGGCATCAAGATCTTCGCCACCGGCGGCATCGGCGGCGTACACCGCGGCGCGGAAGTGACGATGGATATCTCGGCCGATCTGGAAGAACTGGCGAATACGCCGGTCATGGTGATCTGCGCCGGCGCGAAGGCCATCCTGGACCTGAAGCTGACGTTAGAGTATCTCGAGACGCACGGCGTCCCGGTGATCGGTTACGGAACGGAAGAACTGCCGGCCTTTTACAGCCGTCACTCGGGGCTGAAGGTGGATTACCGCCTGGATACGCCGGAGGAATGCGCGAAGGCTTTCAAGGTGCAGCAAGATCTAGGCTTAAGAGGCGGCATGCTCGTCACGAATCCGATCCCCGAAGAATACGCGATGGATGATACCATCATTAACCGGGCGATCCGGGAAGCGCTGAACGAAGCGAACCGTCTGGGCATCCACGGCAAGGAAACGACGCCGTTCCTGCTCGCGAAAGTCAAGGATCTGACCGGCGGCGATTCGCTGGAAAGCAATATCAGGCTGGTGATGAACAACGCGGCAGTGGCGGCGAAGATCGCTGCGGCTTATGTGAAGGCATGATCGAATCATGACATAAAAGTAGTTTTGGGCTTATTCTCGTGGTTTTTCTTATCTTCCCCAACCCTTTGGAAAAGATAGCGCATTTTTGAGCTTCGCCGCCCAGTACATTTTTGCATTATTGGGCGGCGCATCAATTTGACGAGCTATCTTCTCTAATCCCTGGGCGGGAAGAGCCGTCTGACTGGTATCTTATCCAGAGAAAACAGCTCATAAAAGCTCCGTTTGGGTGAGAAATTCTTTTGACGAACTATCTCTTCCAATCCATGGATAAGATAGCTCGTCCGGTTGATATCTCATCCAAAAAACACAGGGGATTTTGGGCGGCGGAACGAGGAAAAAAGCTAAACGCCCCAAAACGACACATAGAATCGGTTATTCCAGGATTTTTAGAAAAGATTCGGCATAGAGCAAGACAGCAGAGGGCCGCAGTAAATCTTTTTTTACTGCGGCCCCATTGTTTTATGGGAAAGTCTGCGATACAATAGGTTTATCCCTTTAAAGGAAAGGAAACTGAAAACATGAAAGTAGTACTGGAACATCTGACCAAGAGATTCCCGAGCAGGGACAAGAACGGCAGCGATGTCATCGCTGTGAATGACTTTGATTTCGAGATTCCGGACGGCAAGCTGATCGGCCTTCTGGGCCCCTCCGGCTGCGGTAAGTCCACCACGCTGAATCTCATCTGCGGACTGGAATCGCCTTCCGAAGGCAAGATCTGGTTCGGTGAGGACGATGTCACGAATCTGCCGCCCGAGCACCGCGGTGTAGGTATGGTTTTCCAGAACTATGCCCTGTATCCGCATCTGACCGTTCGAAAGAATATCATGTTCCCGCTGCAGAACCTGAAAGGCGCGGAAAAGCTTTCAAAAGAAGAGATGGAAGCGCGTGTCATGAAAGCGGCCAAGCTCGTGCAGATCGAAAAGCTGCTCGATCGTAAACCCAGCGAGATGTCTGGCGGTCAGCAGCAGCGTGTCGCGATCGCCCGCGCGCTGGTCAAGACGCCGCGTGTGCTGCTTCTGGACGAGCCTCTGTCAAACCTCGATGCCAGACTTCGTCTGCAGACCCGTGAGGAGATCAGCCGGATCCAGAAAGAGACCGGCGTTACGACGATCTTCGTCACCCACGACCAGGAAGAGGCCATGAGCATCTCTGACATGATCGTCGTTATGAAAGACGGCATTCTGCAGCAGATCGGCAAACCGCAGGACGTGTATGACGATCCCGCGAACCTGTTCGTCGCGAAATTCCTCGGCACCCCGCCGATCAACGTCTTCGAAGGATTCGTCGAGAACGGCTGGGTCATGATCGGTGATCAGAAGATCCTGGAAGTCGGTGAGATCGAGGAAAAACCGGTCTGGGTCGGTATCCGTCCCGAAGGCTTCGTGCTCGATGAGAACGGTCCGCTGACCTGCGAACTGGAGAGAGTCGAAGTCATGGGAAGAGACACCAGCGTGGTCGCCCGGCACGAGAAACTGGCCGGCGAGACGATCCGCGCCATCATCCCGGCGGAAAACAAGGTCGATACATCGAAGAATACCGTGAACTTCCGTGTCAAATCGTTCAAGGTCCATCTGTTCGACCGCGAGAGCGAAGAACGGATCTACTTCGAAGGAAAGTAAGGCAGGGCAGAGATGAAAAACAATAACCTGAAAGGGTGGCTGTATCTGCTGCCCGCGATCCTCTTCCTGGGGATCTTCATGGTCTACCCGCTGATCGACGTAGTCGTCTATTCCTTCGAGGAAGGATATAACTTCGCGTCGCAGACTTACCGCGGTGTAGGCGCGTATAACTTCTCCTATGTCCTGCACGATCCCTTCTTCCTGCAGGCGGTGAAGAATACGTTCATCCTGGTCATTATCACGGTCCCGCTTTCCACCGGGATCGCCCTGCTGATCTCCCTGGCGCTTTCTTCCATCAAGCCGCTCAAGGAACTGTTCCAGACCGTATTCTTCCTGCCTTACGTTACAAACACCCTGGCAGTCGGTCTGGTTTTCATGGTCCTCTTCAAGAAGACTGCCTATTCCGACGGTATGATCAACCTGCTGATCCAGGCCTTCGGCGGCTCCAGTGTGGACTTCATCGACGGTCCCTACTGGGCGAAGATGCTGGTCACCTGCCTGTATACGATCTGGGTCGTCATGCCTTTCAAGATCCTGATCCTGACCTCCGCCCTGGCTTCCGTCAACCAGCAGTACTACAACGCGGCCAAGGTGGACGGAACATCCAAGTTCCGGATCTTCACCCGCATCACGCTCCCCATGATCAGCCCGATGATCTTCTACCTGATCATCACCGGCTTCATTGGCGCTTTCAAAGCTTACTCCGATGAAGTCGCGCTCTTCGGTACCAACCTGAACGCGGCCGGCATGAATACCATCGTCGGTTACGTCTACGATATGCTTTACGGTGACTCCGGCGGCTACCCCTCCTATGCTTCGGCGGCTGCCCTGATTCTGTTCGCGATCGTCCTGACCATCACGGTGATCAACCTGATGATCCGGGGCAAGAGCAACGCGGCGTAAATTCGACCAGTCGAAGGAAAGGAGAAAAATCATGAGTCAAGTGAATGATCAGAAAACTCTGGACCAGATCAGCCGCGCCGCGAAAACGAGAAGGATGATCCTGAACATAGTGATCTATGTCTTTCTCGGTATCTGGGGACTGATCGTCCTGTTCCCGTTCTACTGGATGCTGCTGACGTCTGTAAAGAGCTACAGCTCCTACAACGCGGAATATATTCCGAAATTCTTTACCCTGTCACCGACCCTCCAGAACTATTTCGACGCGTTCACGACCGTCGACCTGGGCCGATACTTCCTGAACACCATCATCTTTACGGTCGCGACGACAGCGCTGATGGTGGTCGTGATCACGCTTGCCGCGTTCGCCTTCGCCAGACTGGAGTTCAAGGGAAAGAACGCCGCCTTCGGTATCTTCCTCTCCCTGATGATGATCCCGACAGAGCTGGTCGTCATCACGAACTTCGTCACGATCACGAACTGGGATATGCGTAACACTTTCTGGGGCCTGATCCTGCCGTCGGTCACTTCCGTCTTCTACATCTACCTGCTGAAGGAGAACTTCGAGCAGATCCCGGATGAACTCTACAAGGCGGCCAAGGTGGACGGTACTTCGGATATGAAATATCTGCTGAAAGTGATGATCCCCATCTGCAAACCCACGATGGTCACCATCGTGATCCTGAAGGTCATCGAGTGCTGGAACAGCTACGTATGGCCGCGCCTGATCACCGATGACGCGAAGTACTTCCTGGTGTCCAACGGTATCCAGGAGATCCGTGAGAACGGCTTCGGACGGGAGAATATCCCGGCCATGATGGCCGCGGTCATGGTCATCTCGATCCCGCTGATCATCCTGTTCCTCATCTTCCACAAGAAGATTATGGAAGGCGTCAGCCGAGGAGGTACCAAAGGATGAAGAGAATACTGTCTGTCCTGATGATCGGCGTCCTGATGATGCTGACCCTTTCCGGCTGCCACGGTTCCAAGGGCATCCCGGAATTTGAAGTACCGGAGACCTTCGACACGACGAAAAACTATGAGATCACTTTCTGGGCGAAGAACGATACGAATAAGACCCAGACCGACATCTACCATCGCGCGATCGAGGATTTCCAGAAGCTGTATCCGAATATTACGGTCAATATGCGGCTTTATACCGACTACGGCCGGATCTACAACGACGTGATCACCAACATCTCCACGAATACCACGCCGAACGTGTGTATCACGTACCCCGACCACATCGCGACCTACATGACCGGCAGCGGAACGGTAGTAGCGCTGGACAAGCTGTTCGATGATCCCAAGTACGGCCTGGGCGGCTCGGAACTGAAGTACGACGGCCCCACGAAGGACGAGATCATCCCGCAGTTCCTGAAGGAATGCATGATCGGCGAGGAAACGTACGCCATCCCTTACATGCGTTCTACCGAAGCGCTCTATATCAACAAGACGTTCGTCGAAAAGCTCGGCTATGAAGTGCCCGATATCGTGACCTGGGACTGGATCTGGGAAGTGTCCGAAAAGGCGACCGAGAAGGACGCGAGCGGTACCTATACTCTGAACGGGCAGAAGGTCATGCTTCCGTTCATTTATAAGTCCACAGACAATATGATGATCCAGATGCTGAAGCAGAAGGGCGCGGGCTATTCCACGCCGGAAGGTGAGATCGAGATCTTCAACGATACCACGAAAGAGCTGTTGCTGGAGATCCGGGAACATGCCACGACCGGCGCGTTCTCGACCTTCAAGATCAGTTCCTACCCGGCCAACTTCCTGAATGCCGGCCAGTGTCTGTTCGCGGTCGACTCGACGGCCGGCGCGACCTGGATGGGCTCCAAGGCGCCGCTGATCGATATCGCGCCGGAAAACCTGGTAGAATTCGATACCATCGTCCGCCCGATCCCGCAGTTCGATCCGGAAAATCCGCAGATGATCTCACAGGGACCTTCCATCTGTATTTTCAATAAAGCCGATTCCGGTGAAGTGCTGGCTTCCTGGCTCTTCGCGCAGTATCTGCTGACCAACGACGTACAGATCGCCTATTCCGAGACCGAAGGTTATGTGCCCGTCACCTCCAAGGCCCAGCAGTCCGCGGAATATCAGGATTACTTAAGCCGGGCCGGCGAGGACGGCAATGCCCACTATGAAGTCAAGATCTGGGCTTCCGAACTGCTGCTTAATAATGTGGAGCATACCTTCACCACTCCGGTCTTCAACGGTTCCACCTCGCTGCGTGACGCGGCCGGTCAGCTGATCGAGAACGTGGTCCTTTCCATCCGCCGCGGTGAAAACGTCGACGAGAATTATATCTCGAATCTGTACTCGAAGATCACCTCTCTCTACCGTCTGGATCAGATCAGCGGATCGAATACTTCCAGTGAGGCCGCGGACCTGGGTCCGCTTCCGTCGACTTCCGTCGCGCTGATCACCTGTCTGATCATCGCCTGGGCGCTCATCGGCATTTTCTACGCTTATGGCGTCTGGAAGAAGAAAAAAGCGGCAAAATAGCTAATTGATTTTTGCCGTATCTGGAGTATAATTACATTGTTGGTTTATAAACCATTTTAAAAGGAGACCAGCTATGAAAAGTCAAGCATGAATTGAGGATTTTTCAGATCTTTCAAGTCGTTATTCATGGCAAAAAAGGGTAACTTTAACAAAGCTCCCAGAAGGCGCTTTTTCAAAAAATAACAGAGGATGGATATTATT
>JAFZQZ010000037.1 GCA_017620135.1 Bacillota bacterium | reverse complement strand
TGACAAGGGATCCACGCTTTGTCGAGACACTTCAGGCGGAAGGAGGTAAACCGGAGAATATGGATAAACTGTTGGATATGATCGAAGCGCGAGGCGAGGAAAGAGGAATCGCCATTGGCGAGGAAAGAGGAATTGCCATCGGCGAGGAAAGAGGAATTGCCATCGGAATCCAAAAAGGGATGATCGTTACGTTGGCAGATTTGGTTAAAGACAATACTCTCTCTCTTCAAGCTGCTGCCGAAAAAGCTAACATGACGGTTGCCGAATTCGAACACGAAGTCCGGCTGCTTGCAGATCCGATCAAATAATCAGCTGAGCCGCTGAAACACTTTCAAACTCACGTTTAATGAAAAGGACCGGGGTCTACAAAGCTATTGCTTTGCAGGCTCCGGTCCTTTTCATAAGAAGGACTATGCTTGTCTGTTTTTTTCTTTGAAATACTTTTTAAATGTCTTTTGGGGCATTTAGCTTTTTTGATAGCTCCGCCGCCCAAAAACACCTATGCTTTTTGGAAGATATCTCTCTTTTTTGCACTATCTTATCCAGGGATTGGAAAAGATAGTCTGTTAAAAAACTTTCTCGCCCAAACGGAGCTGCGGATCGATGAAATTCATGGGGAAGATAGCTGTCAGGGGGCTCTTCTTACCCAACGATTGGAGAAGATAGCGCGTCAGGTTGATGCGCCGCCCAATAATGCAAAAACGTACTGGGCAGCGCGGCTTGAAAATGCACTATCTTTTCCAAAGAGCTGGGGCAGATGCGAAAAAGCCTGACTGTCTTCCCCAACGGTTGGGGTAGATGCGAAAAAGCCTGACTATCTTCCCCAACGGTTGGGGCAGATGTGGAAATTATCGGCTATCTTTTCCAAAGAGCTGGGGCGGATATGAGATACTAGTAGCCTCGGCAGCGCTCCGAGCTGAAGTTGCAGCCGTAGTGGTGGGTGGATTCGCTGTCGTCTGTCTGGCCGCCGACCTTGCCGCAGCGCAAACAGACATATTCTACCTGCTCCCATTCGCTGTAGATCGTGCGGTAGAGCACGTGGCCATTACGGAAGGTGAGGTTCAGGTCCTCGTAGAGTTTACTCACTACGTCCGGGTCGGAAAACTCCAGACGCAGCCGCTGGCACGCATTCCATCTGTCCCGGGGCTTGGCCTTGGGATCGGCCACGATCTCGTCCAGCTCTTTTCTTTTTTCCAGCTTTTCAGCGGCGAGTTTACGAGCCGTCGGGCCTGCCTTTTCAGCGACCTCTTCCAGTATTTCTCTGCTGCCGATGTCGAAGATGATCTGTTTGATAAGCTCCTCGTCCGTATGATGGGTAAGGACCTGAACATACATGTCTTTTTGCGAATCGCGGTTTATGCGGGCGAGGGCTTGGACCGCGTGCCGGATGAGTTTCCGGTCATCATCGTCCTTGTGCGGGTAGGGAGCCGGCGGAGCGCTGATCGAAGGCACGATCTGCATGTAGGCCAGAGGGAGCAGTTTATCCTGCTCTTTTATCTTATTCAAGGCCATGTCTCTTAGCTCCATGGGGACCGTGCCTCGCCGGCAGTTGACCAGATAATAGCGGTATTCATCGGTCAGGAACTCGGCCACCTGGACTTTATTATAGGGGCGGCCGGAAAAGACATAGGCATAGATCGCCTGTTTGTTCGTGATCCTCTGGGCAATGGTCTGTTCCGCGGAAGTGTTGTGTATTTTTCCGGAGAGAAGAAGCTCGACCAGTATTTGTTCGCTGTGGATCTGCTCCTGGGCGGCCATTTCCACTTCCGATCTGAACGCTTCCCGGACGATCCGGGCCAGCTTCTGCTCGTCTTTGATCTTCCGAACCCTGCGGACGACTGCTTCAACTTTTTGGCCATCGTCGGTCTGCCAATACTTTTTAAACATTTGTGGTACCTCCTGCGAAAAGTTTCTATAGGATCGTCCGTTCGTTCACCCGGGCGAAGAGGTCGTTGTATTTCTGCTTTTCCGAGGCAAGGCAGACCAGGTAAAAATCCGTATGGGCTTCCTGATCCTCGATGGGGATCGCGACACGGCCATCCGGTCCCTGCCCGCGCGAGAGCGAGTAGCTGGAAGTGAAGATCGGGTAAGGGGAATGGATGGCAATGTCGTTGAAGGTGGCTCTGTCGTGCTGATGAAGGTACCGGGTCTGCGGCGTCCGGAACTGGTGCATATTCATCCAGAAACCGATATCGTGCAGCAGAAGAACGGAAAGACCGTCTAGATCGGTGAAGGAAAGGACTTTCTTTTCCGCCAGGGGGTGCTGGGGGTAGACGGCCACGAACAGGTCTTCGTGGCCGCATTTTTTGCAGTAAAACCGGTCGTCCTTCGGTGCGTAGTGCATGACCGCCAGCTGGTACTGTCCGTTTAACAGCCGCTCCGGGAAAGGCGTGTCATCGCACATGTCGAAGGAGATCGTCATCCCTGAAAAGGTAGTACTGATGATGGGCGTCATGACGTTCTGCGGGATCGGCGCGCAGAAACCCACGGACAAGGTGTGCAGGCTCCGGTCATAGGCGCGGATCCTTTCCTGGGTATCTGTCGCGAAGCGGATCAACTGGTCGGCGTATTCCGCGGCCTTCTGTCCTGTGGGTGAAAGTTCCAGCTTATTTTTGCTTCGCACGAACAGTGTAACGCCCAGTTCTTCTTCCATCTGCTTCATGGAGCGGGAAAGCGCCGGCTGTGAGGTGTGCAGCGCTTCCGCGGCCGCGGAGAGAGTGCCGCAGGAGGCGAAGAGAGCCAGCTGTTCATAGTATTTCAGTTCGAGCATAGATGGATCCTTTCCGGCCGGGTATCGGCCATGGTTTTTTGACCATCTTTTTTCAGTATAACTTTTTGATATAGTGCGTTCCGATATTGGCATTGTACAATATCTCTTCTTTGTTGTAAAGTATAGGCAGAAAAAGAAGGGAGAAATCTCATGGCTATAAAAAATCCGAACGGTGAAATGACACGTGCCCATATCCTTGTACTGATCGCGAGCTGCCTGATGGCGTGGGGCGTCATGGGTATGCTGAACGCTTACGGCGTATTCTTCACACCCATGGGCGAAGCGCTTGGCGTAGGCCGCGCCGCGGTCACGCTGCACCTGTCGATCCGGACCCTCGTCACAGGTCTGGCGGCGCCTCTGGCTGCGTTCCTGCTGAAGAAACGGGTCAGCCCCAAAAAGACGATGCCTTTCGGGATGATCCTGTATCTGGTGAGCAGCATTGTGATCGCCAAGTCGAAGTCGGTCATCCTGGTAGATATTCTGGCCGCTGTTGCCGGCTTTGGTCTTTCCTTTATCTCTTTCATGTTCATTACGATCATCCTGGGCAACTGGTTCCATAAGAACCTCGGGACTTTTTCCGGGATCGCGATCGCTTTCTCCGGGATCGGATCCGCGATCGCCTCGCCGGTCGTGACAAAGATGCTTTCGGCTATGCCGTATGAGACCGTGTACATTCTCTACGCGGCAATCACCATGCTGATGGTCGTGCCGATTCTGTTCGTACCGTTCTGGCCCCAGCGGGTCGGACTGAAACCCTACGGCGAAGGAGCTCCCGAAGAAGATGCGGCTAAGGCCAAAAATAAGACCGCGACAGAGAATCTGAATCTCCCGTACAAGGTCATTTCCGGCGTCTCGCTGATCCTTTTCCTGATTACACTTCTGCTGGTAGGCGATACCTCCCTCAACTCCCATCTTCCTTCCCTGGCGATCAGCAACGGCTTCTCCGCTGAGACCGGCGCGCTGCTGCTTTCCGCTTCCATGATAGGCAACCTGACTTTCAAGCTCCTGCTGGGTGTGATCATCGACCGCTGGGGCGTTATCAAAGGATTCCTGGTCGTACTGACCACCACGATCTGTGGTTTCGTGCTGATCCTTTTCTCGAAAGGCTCGGTCGTTCCGCTGCTGTTGGGCGGCTACCTCTACGGTACCGTTTTCTCGATCGGTTCGCTGGGTCTTTCCATCCTGACCCGTTATATCTACGGCAACGAACAGTACAATCAGGTCTACTCGATCATCACGGTTCTGACCAGTATCGGTTCCGCATCCTTTGTGACGATCGTCGGGTCGATGTACGACTCGACCGGCTCTTACCGGGCGCCGGTCATCATGGGGATCGTGATCGCGGCCGTGCTCTTCGCGCTGGTGCTGATCCTGACCATCCTGTCGAAGAAGGAACCGAAGAAAGCTGCTGAAACTACAGAAATCTAAAAACTATAATATATGGAGGCCAACATGGACAGAGAACTTTTGAAACAGAATCCGTTCTTTCTGACGGATGAGCAGATCGCCTGGGTGGAACAGACCCGCGACGCAATGAGTGAAGACGAGAAGATCGGGCAGCTTTTCCGCGCCTGTGTCCGCCAGGGAACGGTCGAAGAACTGGAAGGACTGAATGAACTGACGCCCTTTGGCGGTGTCATGTACCGGCCTCTTCCGGCTGAGACCTGTGTGAAACTGACCAACTACCTGAACCAGATGAAAGTTCCCGCGCTCATTGCGGCCGATCTGGAACACGGTGGCAATATCATTCAGCCCAATGGTACGCTTTTCGGCGCGCAGCTGGCCGCCGCAGCTACCCGTGACGTAAATATGGCGGAAAAACTGGCTGAGATCTGCGCTACGGAAGGAAGAGCCGTAGGCATCAACTGGGCTTTCGCTCCGGACAGCGATCTGGATCTGAACTTCCGCAATCCGATCACCAACTGCCGCACCTACGGTTCCGATCCGGAATTCGTTGCGAAGATGATCTCCGCTTATGTGAAGAAGATGCAGTCCTTCGGTATGGCTGTTTCCTGTAAGCATTTCCCCGGTGACGGCGTAGATGAAAGAGACCATCACCTGGTCACGACCGTCAACTCCCTCTCTACCGAGGAATGGGACAACACCTACGGAAAAGTCTACGAAGCCGCGATCAATGCCGGCGCTCTTTCCATCATGGTAGCCCATATTCTCCAGCCCGCGTATATCCGCCACTTCAATCCGGAGATCGAAGACAAGGACATGATGCCCGCTTCCCTTTCCAAAGAACTGATGGGCGGCCTGCTGCGTGACAAACTTGGTTTCAACGGTGTCATCGTGACCGACGCCACCACGATGAGCGGCTTTACGATTCCCATGCCTCGTTCCCTTTCTGTTCCGACCGCGATCGCGAACGGTGCGGACGTGTTCCTGTTCTCCCGCAATATGAAGGAAGATGTTTCCTTTATGAAAGCCGGCGTGCAGTCCGGACTGATCTCCCAGGAACGCTTAAACGACGCCGTGACCCGTATCCTGGCGCTCAAGGCCGCGCTTGGTCTGAACAAGCCTCAGAAGACCTATACTATCGAAGAAGCTGCCGCGCAGATCGGCACCGAAGAGCATCACGCCTGGGCCAGAGAGTGCGCGGAAAAGAGCGTCACGCTGGTCAAGGAAGAGAAGAATGTACTGCCCCTGACCCCCGGCCGCTATCCGCGGATCATGTACTTCCCGCTGAAGGCTTCCTATAATCCGCCGCTTCCCGGCCATGAAGATGCCTGCGACATCTTCCGGAAGATGCTGGAAGACGAAGGTTTTGAGATCACCGTATTCAACGACAGCAAGGCGACTGAGGGACGTCTCGCTCCTACGACGGATTTCATCGGTAAATATGACGCTATGGTCTATGTGGCCAACTACCCCATCAAGAGCGGTGAGACGACTGTGCGTGTCGAATGGACGAATCCCCTGGGTGCCAACTGCCCGCATTTCCTGACCTCGATCCCCACGATCTTCATTTCTCTGGGTAATCCTTATCATCTGCAGGATGTGCCGAGGATCCGGACTTTCATCAACGCCTATGCCAACAACCAGGAGAACCTGGACGCTGTTCTGGCCAAGCTGACGGGCAAGAGCGCCTTTACCGGCGTGAGCCCCGTCGATCCCTTCTGCGGAAAGTGGGATACGAGACTGTAAAGCAAAAAAGATACGGAGGTTTTTCATGAATCTTAGAAGAAGTCCCAAAGGCCAGGCGATGCCCGGCCCGGTACAGCCCTTTGGTAAAGAAGCGTTTGAAAAGATCGATCATACCGCTGTCCGCTGGCTGGGAGGCGCGGGGATCTATATCAACAGCCGCGGCACGAATATCATGATCGACCCGGTCATGGAAGGTTTCGATATGGACATGCTCTTTGACAGTCCCATCCTTCCGCCCGACGTTCCATCGCTGGATGCTCTGCTGGTCACGCATATCGATAACGACCATTTCAGCCGTCCGACCTGCAAGGATCTCCTTGGCGCTTGCCGTTCCTACCACGCGCCACAGTATGTCGCCGAAGTGATGCGGGAAGAAGGTATTCCCGGGACTGGGCACGATATCCATGAAACGTTTGAAGTGAATGATATCAAGGTCACTCTTACTCCGGCCGATCACGACTGGCAGAACTTCGTTCCGGAGTTCCAGTACCGCCACTGGGCGAAGGAAGACTACTGTGGTTTCTGGCTGGAGACGCCGGACGGGATCATCTGGACCCCGGGCGATTCGCGTCTTTTAGAGGAACAGCTTCATATGCCGGATCCGGATGTCATCCTCTTTGACTTTGCCGACAATATGGTCCATATCACGTTTGAAGGCGCAGTCAAACTGGCAAACACGTATCCGAACGCCGAGCTGGTCCTGATCCACTGGGGGACCGTCGACGCGCCGAATATGAACACCTTCAACGGCGATCCGGAAACACTTGTTCCGCGAGTGATGAATCCCGAACGGATCCACGCTCTCGCCCCCGGCGAGCCGCTGATCCTGACTCGAAAATAATATGGCTCGCGCTGACAGGCGTATGATTGGCAGCAAGAAGCCCCGGACAGTTGCATTTGCAACGGTTCGGGGCTTTATCTATGTAAAAGAAGTTTATTGTCCAAACACTTTGATGCTCTTCAGGGTATTTTGAAGTACCGTATCTTTGATGTGATTTGCTTTCATTGCCCGAACGCACTTGTCGAATATGCGCAGATTGTCATCCGCCAGCTGTTTTATCCCTGTTTCTCCTATTTCACGAATCGCGTTGGGATCCAGTGCCAAGTGGGCGAAAGCTTTTGTCCCGGCCCCGAAATGACACGGAACAAATCCCCCGACGGCCGCCCAGGCTTCCGCGGAGACAACGTTATCCGTTAGTCCATAATAGTTGTCCGTATGGGAATCCAGGTCGATGAACTGAAATCCTTCTTCTCTATCATAAAAGAAGTTGCTTTTCCCCTGGAAGTCGATCAGGATATCGTTTCCCAGGATAGTCAGGATATCGCTGATAAACTTATCAAAATGACGCTGCGGGATCCCAGCCACCTCGTGCGTCCGCCTCACGATATATTCAGCTGCGTCCGCGTCGGATGTGAGATACTCGTCATCCTGATTTTGCGTCCACGTTTCATATCGGCAAATGAGGGCATCATCATATAGTTCTTCTCCCTTCGCGCGTCTCATGAAAAGGAATCCCTCTCCATCCGGAGACTCCTGCTCGTAACAATACCCTAAGATAGGAACAACATGGATCCCGCTGTTTCTCAAATCAGCAAGCGTTTCGATCAGTTCGTCCAGATAATGAAGATCGTCATCTCTGACGTCGACGTTCCTGAGTTTTAATCGTCTGGTTGATAGGACTGCGTAATCGTCAAACAGATACGCCTGTCTGTCGATGCCTCTGTGCGCCGGCGTCATGCCTTTTACCTGATCGAGGAGCATATGTGCCGTTTCTGCAGCTATCAGTGGATACTTTTCTTTCATTACCGTCATATGCTCGTTTATTATTTAGCTCCGTTGTGATCTGTCATCCTTCGGATCTATTTTAACTCTATCCGTAGAACAATAGCAAGAAACAGATTGTACCGAGAAGCAATAAGCGCGCGTCTGTCTGATCACTGGGAATGTTAATTTCAAAAACACTATTCACCTTCCCTCTTTACCGTCATCAACATGATGAAGTGGGAATGTATTTCCCATATATGCATTCACCTTCCCACTTTTCTTTCGAAATCTGAAAAAAGAGGGAAGGTCAGCCGCGATTTTAAAAAATAAATTCCCTTTCCCTGTCAGAAAAGTCCTGAAAAGGGAAGGTCAACCGCAGAAAAGATAAAAACCAGTCCTGCTTTGACCTAAGAAGTGTTTTGTGTTATCATTGTATCGGTTTTGTGACTTAGTCACAGAACGATAGTGCGAGACATGATATGCTATCATCAAAAGAAGGAAAAAAGGAGGGCATGAAAATGCTTGAGATCACCAATAACAATTTTGAAGCGGAAGTTTTACAGTCGAATACCCCTGTGCTCCTGGATTTCTGGGCGACCTGGTGTGGGCCGTGCAAGATGTTCAGTCCCATTCTGGAGCAGTTCGCCGCGCGTCACCCGGAAGTGAAGGTCGGCAAAGTCAATGTCGACGAGGAGCAGGAGCTCGCGATCCGGCACGGGATCATGAGTATTCCGTCTCTGATCCTCTACCGGGACGGCAAAATCGAGAAGACGAGCGTCGGCGCGATGCCGCTTAGTGCACTGGAAAACTGGATGAAATAAGGAAAAGTCTGATGTCAGCCTCTTCATATAATCTTCAAAAAGAAATGTCAGCGTTTCCCTTCTGGGAGGCGCTGACTGTTCCTGAGCGGGAAAAAATGCTGTCCTGCGCGCAGATCCGCGGCTTCGAGCGGGACGCTCTGATCTATTCCAAGGATCAGGAGTGCCTCGGGCTGATTTACGTGATCACCGGGAATGTGAGGACTTTCCTCCTCTCCGGGGAAGGCCGCGAGATCCAGCTCTACCGGATCGGTCCGGGCCAGTGCGACGTGCTTTCCACCTCCTGCGTCATGAATCAGATCACGTTTGAAACACAGATGGTCGCCGATACGGACTGTGTGCTCCTGATCGTTCCGGCGCTGTGTCTGGCGGGCTTCAAGGAGAGCAATCTTCACGTGCGCTGTTTCCTCTTCGAGAAGCTCGGGGAGCGTTTCTCCGACGTCATGCACCGGATGGAGGCGCTGCTGTTCACGCGGGTCGACGCCCGGATCTCCGCCGCTCTGCTGGAAAAGGCGAGCCGTTCCGACACGGTGTATATTACGCACGAGCAGCTCGCGCTGGAGATCAATTCTACCCGCGAGGTCGTCTCCCGGGTATTGAAGGGGCTCGAGCGTAAAGGCGTCGTCCGGCTGGGCCGCGGCACGGTCCGTGTGCTGGACCGCGCTGCGCTGATCAGCCTGTCCGGCGGGGCGTGACGTGACGGGAAGGCTCGGATGAAATACTTTCGGCACTTGCGCCGGTCCTCTCAGAATTCGACTTTCTGCCGGCGCGCTCGCGCCGGTTCAATCCCAGATGCCTTATTCGTAAGGTTTCTGGGATTTCTTTTATTTTGTGAGCCGTTTGGGGCGTTTATCTTCCTAGACCGCTCCGCCGCCCACAAATTCATGTGATTTCTGGAGTATATATCAATTTAAAAAGCTATCTTATCCAGAGATTGGAAAGGATAGTCTGTAAAGAAACCCATCTCGCCCAGTCGAGCCGTCTTCTGAACGGTTTTTCTGGGCGAGATAATCATCGAACGACTCTTCCCGCCCAGGGATTGGAAGAGATAGCACGTCAAGTTGATTTGCCGCCCAAAAACCCTGGGCGAAGAGCTTAGAAAAACGACTATCTTCCCCAACGGGTTAGAGAGGATACGGAAAAGCCTAGCTATCTTCCCCAACGGGTTAGAGAGGATACGGAAAAGCCTAGCTGTCTTCCCCAACGGCTTGACACGGAAGTTTCTCTTTGTTACACTGATTGAAACTAGAAGTTTAAACCAAGTGAGGTTTTCCCATGTATGACAAAACCCTGGATTCTTTCCGCGCTGTGGCGGAAGAAGGAAGTTTTTCAAAGGCAGCGGAAAGGCTATATATCACGCATACCGGCGTGATCAAGCAGATCAGCTCCCTGGAAGAGCGTCTTGGAGTAAAGTTGTTTGATCGCACGACACATGGCGTCTCTCTGACGCCCGCAGGCCAGACGCTCTATTCCGAAGCCTTACCATATATGAAAGAAGCGGATAAGATCATCCGGAAAGTCCGGCAGGCGCAGGAGTCCGCCCCGAAGATCCTCCGGATAGGCTCTTCCCTGCTCAGCCCCTGTCATTTATTCATGGATCTGTGGGATGAGATACGGGACAAGTGTCCGCAGTTTTCACTGAAGATCATTTCTTTTGAAGATGAAAAAAACCGCCGGCGACATATCGGTGAAACTTTCGATTTTATCGTCGGCGTATTTGATGATGTGTTAAAGAATGACCCTCAGCCGTTTATGCCCGTCGGCGCGTACCGGTTCTGTATCGCCGTGCCGCGTTCTCATCCCCTTTCCAAAAAGAAGCTGCTGGCTCTTTCGGATCTGAAGCATTATCCCCTTATGATAATGCGGGAAGGGACCAGTCCCGTCAATGACAGGGTCCGAAAGGAGATCACCGATCACTATCCTGATATTCCTCTGGTCGATATCGACCCCACCTATACCATCGCGACTTTCAACCATGCGGTGGAACGCGACTGCCTGCTGCTTTCCCTGGAATGCTGGGACCGGATCCATCCGGATATCCGAACCATTCCGCTGAAGGAAGATTACCGGCTTCCGTACGGGATCATTTATTCGAAAGATCCGGAACCGGATATGCTGGAGTTTCTGGAGACAGCAGGAAAATACTTCAAAGCACAGTCATAGTTTTCAGTTTTTCTTGCGGCCGCCGAAAAGCAGTGCCGGCAGGCATACGGCTCCCGCTGCCACAAACATGACCACATATCCGAACGCTTCAGATAACGCTCCGAACGCCAGCGAGCCGAATCCGGCTCCGCCATCCTGTGACAGGGCGAACGTGCTGCTGGCGACGCCGCGGCGGCTCGGCGCGACGCCGGACAGTACCCGTGCCTGAATAAGCTGGGTAAAAAGCGTCGTTCCGATACCAGTCAGAACGGATGCGATCGCCATAACTGCCATGTTCTCTGCGAATCCTATCAGGATGATCCCTGCCGCGCAGCTGACGATACCGATCCGGACCAGTACGTTCTCGCTGATCTTCCCTGTCAGTCGGCCGGTCAGCAAACGTGTGCAGATCATCGCGATGTTATTGATCGTGAAGAACCAGGAGATCCCTTCGATCCCTCTGGCCATACCTGCCGTGATCGTGAAGCTGTTGACGGCGCTGTAGCCGAAGCAAACCAGCAAAGAGGCAACGCACAGTCCGAGGATAGAGAACTCCAGGATAGTATCCAGCCGGAATACATTCGTGCGGACTTTGGAATCCGACTCGTCCGGCTGATAGCTTTCTTTGACTAGCGCGCAGACGAAGACGGAAAGTCCTGCCATCGCGGCGGTCAGTATAAAGAATCCTTTCGCGCCGAAAGATGTATAGATCGCGTTTCCGACGACGGAAGAAAAAACGGCAGGAAGTGAACCGGCTACCCCGAAGATCCCAAGCGCGTCCACGAGTTTCCCTTCCGGGGTGACATCCGCCACGATCGTAGCGGAGGGTGTGAAGAAGAGTCCCTGGGTGAATCCGCAGACGATCCGGATGATCACGACAGCCGCCAGGTTCTGGCTGAAGAACACGAACAGGATCATGTTGGCGAGATACAAAAGGCCGCCGGTAAACATGACTTTTTTGCGGCCGATCCGATCGATCAGCGGACTGAAAAAGACTCTGGTCAGGATACCGACCAGTGTCAGGCCGGTCATCATAAGACCGGTCGTTGTATTACTGCCGCCGATGCTCAGGATATGGACGGGAAGCAGATATACAAAACAGAAATTCGTAAACGAAGCAAAAAAGACACAGATGCAAAGCAGAATAAAATTGCGATTCCAGATAGTCGGGGTTGTCTTCATGGGGCGTCTCCTTTTGGTTTGTTGAGTCAAGTATAACATAGCCTTTCCGCAGACAGAAGTTTCTGTTTGTTACACTTGTTGAAACCAAAAGTTTACGCTAAACGCCTGACAAATCGCCCGAACGACGCAGGGTAGTTTACGGTGACCTTGCGGACTTTCTTACAAAAACTGAGCCATATAGACGGGAATATACTCCATCTTCTCGTCAACTTGATAATCTTTCGTATGAACAATTATCTCACGAGATATTCTCGCGGAATATTTCTTACAAAAGGCATCCATTGACGAATGGTTTTTGTATCCAGAGCTCTTAACCTCTATCGGGCTGATCTTTTTTTGTCAGTAATTAAAAAATCAATCTCATAATTGTGCTTCGATGCTTCGTTGAGGAAAGTATGATAATATAATTCGTGTCCATTGAAAGCCAATGTCTGGGCTGTTATATTCTCATATAGATATCCGAGATTGGTCTGTAGTTTTCCATTTAACAGCCGAGAATAGATGTCATTATCCGTAAACACAATGAAATCCCTCCTGTCAAACCAAAATCGTTAGTTTTATTTTACCGTTTTTTCGCATATTCGTCAGTTTTAATTCTTAGTTTTTCTGCAAAATCGTTGGTTTTGGGGCGTCGCCGCTGCTTAGCATGGCTGATGGGGCGTGATGCGGCGTGGCAGCGCGGATGAAATGCTGCTTGGGGATCCGGCAGGAAAGATTTCTGCAAAACAGCTGTTTTTGTGAACCGTTTGGGGCGTTTATCTTCCTAGACCGTTCCGCCGCCCAAAAATGCCTGTGATTTCTGGGGTATATATCAATTTGAAGAACTATCTTATCCAGCGATTGGAAAGGATAGTCAGTCTGGAATCATTCTCGCCCAAATCGTGCCGTCCGGTCATCGTCTTTTCTGGAGAGATGTATCATCAGATGACACATCTTGCCCAAGGAATGGGAAAGATAGCACGTCAAGCTGATCCGCTGCCCAATAATGCAAAAAAGTACTGGGCGGCGCGGCTTGAAAATGCACTATATTACCCAACGGGTTGGGGCGGATGCGGAAAAAGCGCTTATCTTTCCCAATGACTTGGAGCGATAGTGAGGGGTGGCGAAAAACAATCGTAGAAATATGCCATTTTTCGTATATAATTGATATATGGA
Organism: Bacillota bacterium; assembly: GCA_017620135.1. Taxonomy (GTDB): domain Bacteria; phylum Bacillota; class Clostridia; order Lachnospirales; family Bianqueaceae; genus RUG760. The sequence continues at coordinate 51,382 of JAFZQZ010000037.1, read as the reverse complement.
AGGATAAAAGAATCTTATATTAATATAGGTGATCCGGTAGATAGGGAGATGAGAACAGGAATATGATTCAGGATAAGATCTTTGAACAGGAAAACTGGTTGATCCAACCTTTGGGACATCGACTGGATATGCTGCAGTATGAGTATGTCCGGGACGGAGACATGCGCGCGGTCGAGCTTGCCGGGAAGATCTTCCGGCGTCCCGACCACGGGAAAATGTCGGAGGATCCGCTGCGCAATATGATCTATCATTTTATCTGCGCGGCAGTGCTGGTCACCCGGTATGCCATCGACGGAGGGCTCGACAAGGAAGAAGCCATGAGCCTGAGCGATGTGCTGATCCAGCGGGCGGACGCCGTGGGTTCGATCGAGGACATCTATCAGCTGGTAGATGAGATGTACTCGACCTTTACCGAGCGAGTCATCCGGACAAAACGGCAGAATGCCGGCACCCTTCCGATCCAGCGGGCGAAAGCCTTTATCTTTGCCCACTTGCATGAACGGATCACCACGACGCAGGTTGCGGAAGCCGCCGGTGTCACCCCGAATTATCTGTCCTCTTTGTTTAAAAAGGAAACCGGGCAGGCTCTGTCGGGTTTTATCCGGCAGCAGCGTCTGGAAGCCGCACGTCTCATGCTCGCTCAGTCCGAACGTCCGATCAGCGAAATCGCGGCGACACTCCCCTTCGCGAGCGAAAGCCACTTTATCCAGGCGTTCCGTTCAAGGTACGGCGTCACCCCAGCGATATACAGAAGCTCTCTGCGCGCTGAGGGAATCGAGGCAAAGGATGAGATCGACGAAACCTTCACGCGTCGCGAGGAAGGTCTTGAGCACCTGGATACCCAACTCGATATGTTGCAGTATGAATATGTGCGCAAAGGAGATCTGCGCTCCGTTGATCTGGGTCTTGAGATCTTTAAAAGTCCTTATCAGGGCAGGCTCTCTGCTGATCCCTTGCGTAATGTGATCTATCGCTTTGTGTGCGCTACCATGCTGGTCACGCGTTTTTCTCTGGATGGCGGACTGGGGATGGATGTGGCGTATCCGCTGAGCGATCATATGATCCGGTGCGCCGACCAGATTCGCGGTATCGATGAGATCTATCCTCTGGTGGAGGAACTGTTCCGCAGTTTTACACAGCTCGTCGCCCGCGCGAAGAAGCAAACGGCCGGCTCTTTGCCTGTTCGCAGAGCAAAGGAATATATCTTTGCTCACCTGAACGAGAAGATCACCGTTTCTCAGCTGGCGGAAGCCGTGGAGCTGACGCCGAACTATCTATCCATGCTGTTTCATCAGGAAACAGGGCAAAGCCTTTCGGAATATATTCGTGCCCAGCGCTTGCTCTATGCCGAGAATCTGCTTTTGTATTCTTCCATGCCGATCAGTCAGATCGCTGAGATGCTGGGCTTTTCAAGCGACAGCCATTTCATCCGGATCTTCCGGGAAGAATACGGGATGCCGCCTGCTGTTTACCGGCGTCAGAAAGCGAGCTGGTCCGTCACGAAAAACCTTCAATGGCCAAAATAATCAAAAATCAAATATAAAGGAGAATTGTTACTATGAAGAAGCTTGCCAAGAACATGGTCCTCTGCATGCAGCCTGTCCCCAGACGATCGTTTCCTGCAGAGACAAGGAAGGAAGAAACAACGCGCTGGTAGTCGGTTTTACCGCCAACGTCAGCCTGGATCCGGTCATGGTCATGGTCGGTATCGTTCCCTCCCGTTTCTCTCACCATATGGTCAAAGAGACCGGGGCTTTCGTGATCAACCTCCCGAAGAAGAGTTTTCAGAAGGAATACAACTACCTTGGTTCCAGGTCCGGTCGGAACGGTGATAAGTTTGCTGCTCTGGATCTGAAGTGGGAGGACGCGGAATACGTCAACGCCCCGATCCTTTCGGACTGCCCGGTCAGCATCGAGTGCACTGTGATCGAAAGCTCCCAGCCCGGTACGCACGAACTGTTCATCGGCAAAGTGGAAGCGGTTCATGTGGACGAAGAGTATCTGGACGAAAAGGGCAATATCCTCTGGAACAAGATGGACCTGATGTAAGGAACCTATCATGAAAAAGTATTCAGTTAAAACGATTTCTGTTCTCCTCGTGTTGATCCTGATCACGTCTATGCTAAGCGCCTGCGGAAGCGATCCGGGAAACTCCGGGACGGCTTCCGGCACGGAAACAGAAACGCAAGCGTCCGCGCAGTCTGAGACAAGCTCAGCTCCGGAGGAGACCTCTCCTGAGGAAAGCAAGGAAGCTGCTTCTGAGGTAAACGAGGAAGTCTCCGCCGAAGGAAACGCCCAGGACTCTCCGGAGGAAAGTGCGGAGGAGCAGACCTCGGAAGAACCGACAGAACCTGTCAGCACGGTCCTTGTGATCTACTTCTCCCATACCGGGACGACAAGGGAGGTTGCGGCTTATCTTCACGAACTCGTAGGCGGAGATCTGATCGAGATCGTCCCCTTGGAGCCGTATCCGGAAGGCTATTCTGCCGCGTTGGATCCGGCCAAGCAGGAGCAGCGTGAAAACGCCCGCCCGGCGATCAAAGATCCGATCGAAAGCATCGATCAGTATGAGGTGATCTATCTCGGTTATCCGATCTGGTGGGGCACCGTCCCTATGATCATCCATACTTTCCTGGAGTCCTACGACTTTACAGGCAAAACCGTCGTTCCTTTCGCCACGAGCGGCGGCACCGGGATCGGCCGGAGCGTGGAGGATATCCGGAGTGAAGTACCGGATGCCGAAGTGCCTGACGGGCTTTTGGTAAGGAGCAATGAGTCTATTGCCCCCTGGCTGCAGGAATTAGGACTGATCCAATGAAAAAACTGCTGCATTACGTTATGATCCCGGTCCTGATCTTCTTGTGCGGAAGCGGGATAGGATTCAGCCGGACACAAAGTCTTCTGCACGAATGGTGCGGGATCGTAATGTTTGTATGCGTCCTGCTTCACCTGACGGTAAACCGCAAGTGGTTTCAAAGCCTCAGCCGAGGAAAATATACCGCGAACCGCACGGTGATGACCGCGGCGGATATACTTCTGATTGCGTTGATCCTGTTGATCGCTGTGAGCAGCGTTGTGATCTCCGGATATATTTTCGCTTCTCTGGACATCAGCGGGACGCTTCTGGGAAGGCGGATCCATATGGTTACGACCGCATGGCTGTTTGTGATCAGCGGTATCCACTACGGGATGCATCTGAGATCCGGGAAATGGAACGTGCTTTTATATATAGCCGGAATAGCCGGTATCGTCGCATTGATCATGTGCCGGTTATATGAAAGGCTGTTCCTTCTGAATGAATTTGCCTTCATGCCAAACTATCCCGCATGGATCATATATCTGCTGCACGCGCTGATGTTCACAACATTTATGGCGCTGGGAAGTATCTTAAAATATCTGATGACAAAGAAAGGAAAAGCAAATGAAAAAAGGTGATATCCGAAGAGCGTTTACCTATCTGGAATCAGGATCCGTTTTGCTGGTCACCACGCATGACGAAGGGAAAGACAACGTCATGACGATCTCCTGGCAGATGGTGATGGACTTTATCCCGCATATCGCGATCTCCACCGGAAGCTGGAATGAGTCCTTCAAAACGATCCTGAAAACAAAGGAATGCTGTCTCAACGTTCCTGGGTTCGATATGATCGAAAAAGCCGTGGGGATCGGCGTCATCCACGGGTCGGAATGCGACAAGTTCGAACGATTCGCCCTTCCGAAACAGGAAGCTGAAACGGTGAAGGCTCCGATCATTCCAAACTGCCTGGCCGCGATAGAATGCAGGCTGGAGGATTATGTGGAAGAGCACGGGCTGCTGATTTTAAAAGGCGTGCAGCTTTGGGAGAATCCGGAACCTAAAGAACGCAGAGTCATTCACGCCAACGGGGACGGTACGTTCTTTGCGGACGGCGAGTTCCGGAATCTTTGCGAGCAGATGAAGAAGTGGGTCCCGAAAGGTTCGGTAAGACTGTAAGAAAACGTAGAAACGTGACATTTTTCAGTAATGATTGATATATAGGGGGATAGAAAACAAATAATATGAGCCAGGTACAAGGTTCCTTTACAATAACGCCCCGGCTACATTGCTGGCTCTGATCATAAAAAAAAGGACCGGACAGGATTTGCCGGAATTTCTGAGAGAAAGGCTCTTTGATAAGATCGGGATCGACTATCAGAATATTACCTGGTTCACCGCGCCAAATGGGACGTCCTTCGCGCCGGGCGGACTTCACTGCATAACGGAAGATCTGCTTCGGCTGATGCGGCTGTATCTTCACGGCGGCACCTGGGACGGCGAGCGGATCCTCGATGAAGATTATGTCCGGCTCGCGACATCAAAGCGGATCGATTCCGCCAATATCTTCGGCTACGCGAAGAGAGACCGGTTTTCTGACAACGTCTTCGGTTATGGCTACATGATGTGGATGTCCCACGACGATATGGGCTACCGCGCGGAAGGCGCCTATGGCCAATTTGGTATCGTGATCCCGAAACTGGAGCGCGGTTGATGTGACCAGGTTTTTCATGTGTCTGTCCTCCTTCATCTGTCGAGTCTACTACAAGGATAACACATAATCGCTCTGGTTCGCTATAGTTGTTTGAAAAGATTCGGTATTTACGTTATAATTGAAGAGAATGAAAGGGGTCGACATGATGATGGAGATTCGAGAAAACGATATGTTTATCATGCCGTTTACAAAGGCAGAAGTGTTGGACGAAGGCGTCGTGCGCGTGTGGAAGGTCGGATCCGAAGTGCCGGATATTAACACCTACGCGAGCCTCGTGAACACGGATTTTCACAACGGGACGATCGAGCTGGACATGTGCGGGGGCCTGCTGCCGGACGCGCCTGATTACGCGAGAGGCTTTATCGGGATCGTGTTCCGGGCGGCAGATGACGGCAGGGAGTTTGAGAGCTTTTATATCCGGCCGACCAACGGGAAGGACTGTACGGATCTCGTCCGGAAGGCGCACGGGTGCCAGTATTTCTCGTTCCCCGGCTACACCTTCTCCTATTTCCGGGACTTTCAGATCACGGAATATGAGGGCCAGGTGGACACCATCGCGTTAGGCCAGTGGAGCCACATCAAGGCTGTCATCGAGGATGACAGAGGCGAGTTCTATGTGGACGGTGTGAAGGTCCTGGAAGTGAACGGGTTCAAGCACGGACCTTGCACCCGTGGAAAAGTCGGGTTATATGTGGATATCGGGACGGACGGACTTTTCAGGAACCTGGATATTCACTGTACGGACTGATGCATTATCAATTAATCTGAGGAGGAAACGAAATGAAGATCGTCGTTTTGACGGGCAGCCCGCACCGGAGCGGGACGTCGGCTTATCTGACGGATGAGTTCATCCGCGGAGCGAAAGAGGTTGGACATGAAGTGGAACGCTTTGACGGAGCTTTTCTGAAGGTGCATCCGTGTATCGCCTGTGAAAAGTGCCATACCGGTGATACCGGCTGTGTCTTTAAGGATGATATGATGGCCATCCACGAGGCGCTGATCGCGGCGGACGCGGTGGTCCTGTCTTCTCCTATCTATTATTATGGGATCAACGCGCAGCTGAAGACGATGCTGGACCGTGTCTACGCGCGCAACGAAGAGATCCGCCACGGCAAGAAGGCGGCGCTCCTGCTTACCATGGCGGACGATATTCCGGAGTCGGGTGAGTCTTCCGAGCACTGGTTCCGGAACTATACGAAATATATGGACTGGGAGAACGCCGGCGTCGTAGCGGCCACGAGCAGTTGGACAAAAGACGCTCTGCTGGAGACGGATTTCCCGGAAAAGGCATATCAGCTGGGGAAAGGGTTCTAAGCCGATAGGATGGAGGATCAATCGCACACGATCCTTTTCCCGACAGGTGATAATGATCCTGAAATGGGAACGATTATCTCTTTGCTCTCTAAATTTGGAGATAAATAAGAGCATAGTGTAACAAATATATCCCTGCCATCTCTTCAGCATCTGATTTATGGTGATAATGCTCTGTGTTCTGAAATGATTATCTCCAAAAATCACTCCTCCAGCTGAAAGAAAGAAGAGAAAAAGAGATATTCACTTCAGATATAAGTTGATTATCACCTATTTTCAGAGTCCCAAAATAGCAAGCGGAGATATTCATTTCCATATGAAGATGAATATCTCCGTTTTTGATTAAGATTAGTCTTTCAGATTCCGAGAGTCGGCTTCGGGCTGATTCAGCGCTTTTTGTAGAGAAGCAGTTCGGGGTTGGCGCCTTCGGCTTCGTAAGTGCAGACCAGGATAAAGTCCATGCAGGCGAGGACGCCGAAGCAAAGGCCAGGGACGATCTCCGATTCGAGCTGGTTGCCGAGGTAGGTGGTGCCATCCTGCAGGAATTTGGCTTTCATGCCGCCCGGGAGCGGGTATTCGAGGTTGACATACGCGCCTACGAGGGCGTTCAGCTTTTCGACTTTCGGCATGCCGTCGATGCCAAGGTCGTTGATCTCCTTGATTAGCTGCTGCTTGAAGGCTTCGAACTGGCCGTCGTCGCTGAGCTCTTCGTAGCGTTTCCAGTAGTCGAGGTGCGGCAGGTTTTCTTTAAGGTATGCCCTGGCCTGCTCTTCCGAAAAGTTGTCGCTGACCATGTTTTTGACGCAGACTTCGATCAGATCGTCCATGTTATGGTAGGTGTATGTGCCGTCGGCGTAGCACCACTGGCAGTAGTGTTCGTTCAGCAGGCCGTCTTTGTCGCGGCCGAGGATCGAGTCTTCCAGCGGCATGCCGCAGCACTGGCAGATCAGCTGGTTGGGCGAGCCGAGCAGCGTGTTGATAGAGACGTTGAAAAGTCGGGAAAGCAATTTGAGTGTCTCGGTGTTCGGGACGGTGTCGCCGTTTTCCCAGCGGGAGACCGCCTGCCGGGTAACAAAGACTTTCTCCGCGAGGTCGTCCTGGGAGAGGCCGTTTTTGGTGCGAAGTTCATATATGACATCCTGCGTGGTCATGGGTTTGTCCTCCTGTCTGTTTCGATGATCCTATTGTAACACAGGATCGCCGCAGAGGGAAGCAACGGGTTGTTGCGGGGGAGGCTGACTCTCTTCCCTGCGGATGGCACTTGACGGAGGCGGCAGGATTTTGTTATATTTTTACTATCAACCGGACGGAGGGCACCATGGACTATACAGTAAAAAAAGTGACGATCGACGATTATGACCAGATCTTCGATCTCTGGAACAGCACCGAGCAAAGCCGGCGCGCGCTGAATCCTGTGGATGATACCCGCGAGGGGATCGGCCGGTATCTGAAACGCAATCCCAATACCTGCTTTGCCGCGGTCAAGGATGACAGGATCGTCGGGGTGATCCTGACCGGCCATGACGGGCGCCGCGGGATCATCCATCATATGTGCGTGCATCCGGATTACCGGCGGATGGGGATCGCGGCGCATCTGGTGTCGCTGGCGGAGGCCGCGCTGCAGGAGGAAGGGATCCAGAAGGTGTTCGGGCTGGTCTTCAAAGACAACGACATCGCGAACGCGTTCTGGGAGCGGCAGGGCTACACAGTGCGGACGAACCTGAATTACCGGAATAAAAGTCTGAATAAAAATATCCCTCAGGGGGAATAAGGAGGTTTGCGATGGCATACTTGATGGACTGCACGCTGCGCGACGGCTCGAACGTCGTCGGGAAGGGATTCCCGGCGGACCTGACGGTGCTGATGCTGCGCGGGATGATCGACAACAATATCAAGCTGATCGAATACGGCAACGCCGGCGGGATCGGCGCGTACGCGCTGGGGAACCTGGCGCCGCTGAACGACCTCGAATATCTCGAGCTGGCGCAGCCGTTCGTGGACAAAGCCGAGATCGGCATGTTCCTGAACGCCAAGCGCTACCGCGAGAGCAATGTCGCGCTGGCGAAAGAGTATGGGATGAAATTCCTGCGGATCGGCGCGGAGCCCGGGATGTATGAAGTGTCGGCTCCGATCATCCAGGAAGTGAAGCGGCAGGGGCTGAAGTGCCGGTATTCGCTGATGAAAGCGTATATCGCGTCGCCCGAGGAAGCGGCCGAGGAATGCCTCAAACTGCAGGCGGCCGGGCTCGACGAGCTGACGGTCATGGATTCGGCCGGCTGCATGAAGCCGGACGAGGTCGCGGTGTTCTTTGACGCGCTGACGAGCGCGCTGAAGATCCCGGTGGTCTTCCACGGTCACAGCAATTTAGGCCTCGCGCCTGCGAACGCGCTGAAGGCGCTGGAGCACGGCGCGGCCGGCGTGGACTGCGGGCTGCTGGGCATGGCGCGCAGCGCGGGCAATATCCCGACCGAGCTGATGGTAGCGCTGCTGCAGGAAAAAGGCGAGCTCATGGAGATCGACTTCTACGGACTGATGAAGTTCCTGGACGAGGAACTGGTCCCGGCCATGAAAGAACACGGTTTCAAGCCGGCGCTGATGCCGATGGACCTGATCCTGGGCCTGAGCGGCGCGCACTCCAGCTTTATGGGCACTTTCAAGAAAGTCGCGACCGAGGAAGGCGTCAACCTGATGAAGCTGATCGTGGAAGTATCCAAACTGAACCGGCGCAATCCTTCCGAGGCGCAGATGCGGCAGGTCGCCGAGACCATCCGGCAGGAGGCGTAAAGATGATCGTTGCGTTGACAGGGATCTACCCGGAAGGGACATTTGAACAATTCAGGGCTCTGCTGCCCTCCGATATTGAGCTTTTGAAAGTTGATACGCCCGAGAAATACGCGGCGCTGGATCATGCGGACGTGGTGATTTTGCGGATCTTCCGCGCGGAGCGGGCCGACATCGAGCGGATCAATGGGCTTCGGATGATCTCGCGCTGGGGCGTGGGATACGATTCCGTGGATGTGGAAGCCGCGAACGAACGGGGCATTCTGGTGACGAATACCCCCGGCGCCAACGCCTACGCGGTCGCGGAGCACGCGGTGCTTTTGATGCTGTCGCTCTGCCACCATCTGGTCGAGCACAACGCGTTCACGCAGCGCGGCGAGTGGAGCAACAAGACATTTCTGGAGAATACGCGCACGCTGAACGGCGCTCTCGTGGGGCTGGTCGGCGGCGGGAACATCGGGCGGCAGGTCGCCGCGCGGGTGCAGGCGTTCGGGGCGAAAGTGCAGTACTCCGATCCGTACCGTCTCCCCGAGGAGACCGAGGCTCGCCTGGGAATGAAATATGTTTCGCTGGACGAACTGGTCCGTACTTCCGACTTTATCAGTCTTCACGCGCCGCTGACCGACGAAAACTACCACCTGATCGGGGAAGATGCTTTTGAAAAGATGAAACCAGGCGTCATACTGATCAATACGGCCCGGGGCGGCCTGGTCGATGAAGACGCGCTGATCCGCGCGGTGGACAGTGGGAAAGTCGCCGGCGCCGGACTCGACTGCATCGAGCATATGCCGCTGACGGCCGGGGAGCCGCTGCTCGGGCGGCCGAACATCATCGTGACGCCGCACGTGGGCGGGACGTCGAATGACATCGCGTCCGCTATGATCCCGATGCTGACCGCGACGATCATGGATCTGTACCAGGGCGGTAAAGTGCGTTATGTGGTGAACCAGCCGAAAGGGCTGTGATCTGTGGGCCGAAAGGCTGTAAGCTGTGCCCCCGGGAGGGCCGAAAGGAGCTTGATATGACGGCTGAGAAAATTCTGGAACTGTTTCCGGCCATGAAGGATATTCAGGATGAAGAGCTGAGGCGGCTTTCCATCCGGGCAATGATCGACGCGATGGCCCAGGGCGGCTGGGACGAGAACAATGTGCACCTCGCGCCGGTGACCGTGACCTACGACGGCGTCACCTGTAACCTGATCGAGCATGTCAACCTGGTAACGGATATCTGCATGACGATCTATGAGAAAGTGTCCGGTTATTACGCCGCGAACGGCCGGCCCCTGGACAGGGATACGGTCCTGTGCGGGGCGCTGCTCCACGATATCGGGAAGTTTACCGAGTACGCGCTGGTGGACGGGAAGATCTGCCACGGGCAGTACGCGGATATCATGCGGCATCCGCTGTCCGGCGCGGTGATCGCGGGGCGGGCGGGTCTGCCCGAGCGGATCATCCACCTCATCGCGACGCATTCCTTCGAGGGCGACAAGTCCTACCTGACGGCCGAGGCGGACTTCGTCCGCACGATCGATCAGTTTGCCTTCAAATGCAGCGTATACGGGCTGCCGAAGAAATAGGCGGGGGCTATATAAGAAAAAAGCCGATGCTTTGTAAATTGAAAGAATCCGGAAATCTAAAGCAATTTCTGCTTTACGATCTCCGGATTCTTGTGTTTTATAAAGCAATACGTCTATTTGATGCGGATTTCTGCTTTATAAATGACGATTTTGGCGATTTATAAAGCATCGGCGTATGAATCGCCAGATCATGGACATGTCCGACCAGCGGCGCCTCAAGCGGGGCTGGGCCGGGTCAGATCTCGGCGATCAGTTCGACTTCGCAGAGGACCGTTTTGGGCAGTTTCGCGACTTCCACGCAGGAGCGGGCCGGCAGCGAGATGAAGTATTTGGCGTAGACCGCGTTGAATGCGGCGAAATCATCCATGCTCTGAAGGAAGCAGGTGGTCTTCACCACTTTGTCAAATGTGGTGCCTGCCGCTTCCAGCACGGCGGCCAGGTTCTTCATGACCTGCTCCGCCTGGGCTTCGATGCCGCCTTCGACGATCGCGCCGGTCGCGGGATCGACCGGGATCTGGCCGGATGTATAGAGCATGTCGCCGCTGATCATCGCCTGGGAATACGGGCCGATCGCGGCCGGGGCATTATTTGTAAACACTTTTTTCATGGGGTTTCCTCCTTGAGCAGGGTTCGTGGTTTTGTTCTATTATATCACATTCCGTGATACATTTGATACCCTTCTGACAAATATGATATTCGAAACAGCGGCGAAACGGTATAATCAAGCCATCAAAACCCTAAGGAGGAAACCATGGATATCCTGACTACCGTAACGCCTGTGCTCGTCGTGTTGATTCTGGGGAAGATATTTTCCGTCAAAAAGATCCTTTCGCGCGACGCGATGAACGGGATCAAATATCTCGTTTCCAACGTGATGCTCCCCATTGTGATCTTCAACGCGCTGATCAATACGACCTTCACTGGCAAAAGCATCGCCCTCAGCCTGATCGTGTACGCGCTGTTCACGGGGATGATGTTCCTGGGCATCGCGTGCAAAAAGGTTTTCAAGGGCCATCCTATGGGCGCTTTCCTCCTCGGCGGCTACGAAGGCGGCATGTTCGGTTACCCGCTGTACATCGCGCTGTACGGGGCCGCGTCGCTCTCGGTCTTCATGGTGATCGACCTGGGCAACATCCTGTTTGCCTTTACGTTTTTCATCGTTTGCATCAACATTTATAATCAGCCGGACGCGGACCGGAAGAAGGTCCTGCTGGATTCTCTGAAAAGTCCGCTGGTGATCCTGACGGCCGTGGCGATCATCCTGAATGTCACCGGCGCGGCCAAATGGTTCCTTTCCACGCCGGTCGCCGCGGTGTACGAGAACACCGTGTCGGTCATCACGAATCCGGTCACCGCGATGGTGCTGCTTTCCGTAGGTTACGACCTGACCTTCAGCAAGAAACTGCTGAAAGAAGTCGGTTTCGTTTGCCTGGTCCGTCTGCTGCTCATGGGCGTCATGGCCGTTTTCCTGCTGACAGTCTGCCGCGGCCTGATCGACTCCAAGCAGATGGTAGTCGCCGTGATCCTGATGACCTGCCTGCCGCCGCAGTTTATCACGCCGATCTTCGTCCGGGATGGCTCGGAGAGAGAGTATGTTTCCACGATGATCTCGATGTTCTCACTGATCACGGTCATAGGGTTCATCATCCTGACGATTTTTATCTGAGGACACGCCTGATTGCTTGTATCTATCTGCCGATATGCTCGATGTATTACGATTTGCAGTATATGCAAAAAGACATCCTTTTTGACACTTCATTCGGTGTCGAAGGGATGTCTTTTTTTCATATATGCAATTATTATCCCTTTTTCTTAAGAATGATCTGGAAAAATGGGAAAACTTTTGCAATAGCTGCAATTGGTAATACATTTCCAGCGGAAAGAAGCGCCAAAAGGGATAAAAAACCTTGTTTTCTGCAATCTTTAGTCCAGCGCCAACTGCGGGCGAAATGGCCGTCTGGCTTTGAATGCCGGCGGGAGGCATTCTGCGAGACGTTTAACTGATGCTAGCCTTGAAGAGGCCGTGCTGATTGCAGTAATAGTAGAAAAAACGCGTCCCGCTGATCTTGAAGCGGGCCTCGGCCGGGCCTTCCGGGTAGAGTTTTCGGAAATCGCAGCCGTCGTCGCGGACCGCGCAGATGAAAGAGATATAGTGAGTCTTGCTCATTTCGTGGTCAAGGGTGACATAGTACTCGTCTTCTACGCGGGAGACGTCCAGATGATGCGAAGCCGATTCCGGCTCCTCGTCCTGTTCCGGTTCCAGTGCGGGAAGGACGATCCCGCAGCAGCTGATGATGGCCTCGCCGGTGCTTTGAATGACGTTGCCGCAGAGGGGGCACACGTGGAGCTTCATGCGGCGCATGTTCGAGGCGCGGTTCGCGTTGGTTACGTTTTCGCCGGAAAAGAGCTCGATCACGGAAACACCGAGCGCCGCCGAGAGCGGCTCGATCAACGAGACGTCCGGATAGCCGCGGCCAGTCTCCCACTTGGAGATGGTCTTGTCGCTGACGTTGATCTGCTCCGCCAGCTGGTGCTGCGTCATCTTTCTTTTTTCGCGCAGGCTTTTGATCATGGTTCCGGTGATATATTGATTCATGACTGTTCCTCCTTGGATAGCTGTATCATAGTACAGCAGCGGGAAGAACGCAACCTACGCAGCGTAGAGAAACAGCAACAAAAAAAGAGCTAAAGCTGACAGATGTCATTGCTCATAGCTATCGCCATCATCACTGCTCTAAGCCGTGCTTTATGAATGGAAAGAATCCGGGTTTCTAAAGCAATTTGTGCTTTGAGAACCCGGATTCTTGTGTTTAATAAAGCAATACGTCTATTTGATGCGGATTTCTGCTTTGTAAAAGCCAAAATCGGCAATTTATAAAGCAGCCTGGCAGCAGGCGCTGATGCGGCGCTGCTCCCTGATATGCAAGCTTTTCACATCCACGCGTACCTGCTCCGTGAAAAGCATGTTTTTCAAAATCGCGCATACCATTTGCTCCGTAGATTACGGGTTTATCACATAGACACGTATTTTCGGCCTTTTCCCTCGCTTTTCCAAACCTTTCTTACGCGCGTCAGTGATAAATCCCCATTATAGACCGCGGACGCTGCGTTCGATTTTGAAAAACTCGAGCTGCAGAGAGCTCGCTCGCGCGGTTGTGAAAAATGGCCGATTTGCAACGCCGCGTGGTTGTGGAAAAAAGGCTTCCCGTGCCGCCATGTCTGTCGGATTGACATGTACGTGTGAAGATGTTATGTTATCGTAAAGCCTTTTCATTATTACCATACAGAAAGGATCGATCTCATGAAAAAACGATTTCTCAAAGCGATGTCCCTGCTGCTGATCTTTGCCCTCTGCCTGGGCGTGACGGCCTGCAGCGGTAATTCCTCCGCAAAAAGCGAAGCCGAACCTTCCAAGACGGAAGCCGAGACCGCCGAAACAGAAACCGCCCAGACGGCAGAATCTTCCGCTGCTGAACAGGCCGCTACGGAAGAATCCGCTGCCGAAGAGTCTGTAGCGGAAGAGCCTCCGGCCCCGACGCTCGAGCCCGGCTATTACAAGCTATATTCCTTCGGACCCGACAGCACAGTTGACGTTGAAGGGCTGGCCGCGATGGGCCTATACTATTTTATGGTCATCGAGCCGGAAGGCAAAGGTTTCTTCCATATGCTGGGAGAAGAGACAGAGCTTACCTGGGATGACAAAAATATCACGCTCCAAACCGGCCCCGTCACTTATCAGCTGGAGGGGGATGTTCTGACGATCCTAAACAACAACCAGCCCTCTATGATCTTCAACCGCAGCGACGAGCCCGCGCCGGCCCGCGGCGAAGCCATGAAGAACAGCCTTGGACTATCTCGTCTTGATGAGATCATCCTGAAAGATGAACTTCTTGCCGATACCGAGGATTATACGATCGTGCTGAAAGAAATCATTCCTCCGGAAAAAGAGTATGATGAATATGTCCTGGTTTTCACCCTGACCAATAAGATCAGTGATGACAATCTCGGTTTCGAGGTCCATCACTTTATCGTCAACGGAATCACTGTCCCGGTCAGCCTTTCCAACAACTCCTCTACCGTCAAGCCGGGAGAAACGAAAGACACCGAGTTCCCGATCAGTCTCTCTGCGCTGAAGGAAGCCGGAACCGGCGATCCTACCCGGATCGACATTTATATGCGCGTCAAGCCGCAGTATGATCCTGCTGACAAGTTCCTGGATTACCTGACGATCTATCCGCTGGGTCAGGACAAGGAACAAATCGGTCAGAGGGTACCCGCAGAGAGCGATCAGGTCCTGGAAGATAACGATCAGATCAAGCTGACCTATATCGGTCTTCAGGATAAAGTCGATCCATATGGCGCCTGCCTGTTCTGGCTTGAGAATAAGACCGACCAGCCCATTTCCGCCACTGCCTTCCAGTTTTCTCTCAACGGAGAAGAAACCTACAATGCGTACGGTACGGCCGAGATCGGACCACGTTCCTCCGGTATCCTCACCGGTCTCATCAACTTCGAAGGAATGAACGGATTATCCTTGGATGAGCTGAAAGAAGTCACTTTCACCTTAGGTGTCACCAACATCGCAGGTAACGAGAGCATCACTCAAGGGACCTATACCTTCAATCTACCGTAATAACCGTATAACTGAAAAGGCCGGGTGAAGAGGAATTCTCTCCATCCGGCCCTTCGTTTATGCTTTTCTTCTGTCTCTTCTGTTCACCACTTTTTCAGGATCTCGAACAGTTCATCAAAGGAGTCCGCGCAGTAGTCAATGTCATATGTCTTCACCGCGGCTTCGATATCTCCTTTGGGCATGAACCAGACGGAAGTCATGGACGCGTTTTTTGCGCCTTGCATATCCGAAGTAAGGGAATCTCCTATGATGATGCAGGCTTCCTTTGGCTCTTTGATCTTTTCAAGGACCAGGTCGAAGTACTCCGCCGCCGGTTTGTTGACGCCCATATCTTCACTGACAAACAGGCCGTCGATCCATTTGTCCATGCCGGCGGACAGGATCCTGCCCCGGGCGTTGATCGTGGCGCCGTTGCTGACGATGTAGATCCGGGCATCTTCGATCTCGTTCTTTATTCTTTCCAGCAGCTCCATCGCACCATCCATCAGAACACCGTTTTCCGACATAGTCCGTATGAAGTCATTGTTGATCTTCATTGGATCAAGATCCGATGAATCTCCCTCACACTTTCCGAAAATGTACAGGAATCTATGGGTAAAGAGCTCTTTTCTTGAGATCGTTCCTTTTTCAAGTTCTACCCACAAGGACTTATTGCAGGCTTTAAAATCCTGATAGATATCATCGGAATAGGACAATCCGTTTCCCACCAGCACCTTCTCAAGCGCGATCTTTTCTGACGCGTGAAAGTCCAGCAATGTCTGGTCGAGATCAAAAAGAAAATTCCTGTGCATGGGCGATCCTCCTTCGCAGGCTTTGGATTACAAGTGAGCCTGCGGTTCGGGCTGTGCCTCTTTCTTCGCGCGCCGTTTGTTTGCGAATTCCAGGGACTGCATGACAGCTGCCTGCTTTTCCTGATTCTTCTTGTTCTGCGGATGTCTAAGCTCATCGTAGGCCTGGATACTCTTGCGTAGTTTCAGCGCATAGTCGATACGCTTCTGCTCGTAAGCGTGCTTGCCGCGTCCCACCAATTCCTCGGGGTTGTTGACATGCTTCTCCCGCATCTTGCGCAGGAGGTATTCGTCGTTCGCCTTGCGGACTGATTCCATGGCACGGTTAGCCTTTTCGAGCTGGGCTTTGACCTTCGGATCGTTCCGGCTCAGAGCTTCCTTATCCTTGTCGATCGTCTTGTTGATCGCCTTGGCAGCTTTGGAAGCGTCTTTTACCGCGGATATCATGGAGCGCCATTTGCCGGAACTGTGGAGGAAGCGGCTCAGTCCGCCGACCTCGAAACCTGTGACTTCGTTTTTCAGCGCACGGTCCATAGCGCTCATGGACTCGGCAATACCACCGGCTGACTGGACACGGTCCGTGGTACTGACCTCGGTCAGCTGAGGTGTTTTTTTCGGTTCGTTTTCCAGCGCGCCGGGCTCAAACATGTAACCGGCCTTTCTCGCTTCCTTCATCCGGTTGTGCAGCTGGACACGAACATTGTAGAAAAGCGCATATCCTGTATCGGGGATATCATTGAGATGGATCTGTTTCAGGTCTTCCGACTTCATGACACTGAGCTTATGCTCCTGATCCGCAGATATCACATCATCAAGAGTCTTCGCGTGTTTTGCTTCCCGGATGGCACCCTGGAGTTCTGTGAGCCGTTTACAGCTGGCCTGGATCTCTGACTCGGTCAGTCCCCGGCCCCGAAGCGAAAACTTGAGCATATCCGGCGTCAGCGCTGTTATCTTCTTTGCCATGTCTTCGGATATCACTTTCAGATCCGTCAGGCCGGCCTGCCGGAAGCGTTTCTTGCCAATGGGAAGGGTCCCGAAGGAAGTGTCGTTGTCAAAAGCCTTGATCCCCGTGAATTTGCCGCTTTTGTCCACATAATAGGACATATTGCCGCCGTGCCGGTCCACGTTGCCGCAGAGATAATCGAAAGCCTGAAGATCAGCGATCTGCTCCAGCGCGTCACAGGGTGGAGCAAACGGATCGTCGGCAACTTTGTTGAAGTCCTTGAGACCGTTCTTTCCGTGCAAATCCAGGCCGTCGGCAAACTCCATGAAGGTGCCTTCTACCTCGTCGCCGTTCTCGTCGAGGAACTTCATGTTTTCCGATTTGGAAACCATATGGTTCATGCCCATCAGTGTAGCCACAGCGGTCATGGCGCTGTTGCGATGGTCATAGCGCTCTCCGTCCCGCAGGCCCAGATCCCGGACGTTGACCAGGTTGGTAAGATCACCTCGAAGATTGTCGAGTCCTTCCTTCAGATTATCCGCGAGCTCCTCGGGCAGTGTATACAAATCGAGTCCCACCTGACGCAGAGTTTCCTGTACCTCTTCCCTCTGTCGCTCAAGATCCTCCGACCTTTGCTGTGCCGCCTCGATCTCTTCCGCTCCTAAATTCTGTTCTTTTACCTGATTTTCGTAGCCTTTCGCAAGTTGTATCTGATGATCCAGATATCTCACTCTTCTGCCGGTTCCCAGTAAGGAGAGGATCATTTCTTCATCTGTAGCGTTCTCCGGTACTTTTCCGTTGACCTTCGTTCCTTTTTGGATCATCAGATCCCTGTACTTCGGCAGAATACCGGTGATCCGCTCCTTCATTTTCGAAATGACTACGTCGTCCGGGATCTCATTCGCGCTGGCGTATCCGGTAATCTGTTTATCCCGGAACAGGGCAGTCCTGTAAGGTGCGATGGATCTTTTGAAGCTGTCGGTGTCGTAATAAGAAGCCGCCTCTGCGAGCATCCCGTCAAATTTGGTTTTGAGATCTACATAGGAAGCCTTGGTGAAGACTCCGGGGCGGCGATTGCCGTGTTCGTCCACCACGGTCATAGGGAAGCGGGAAGAGAGCTTGTTTGTCATAACGCCAAGCTTTTTGCCGCGCAGATCCACGACCTTCGTCCGAGCATTCTGCTGGAGTTCCGGGAAGGACAGGGGGGTCTGCGCCGGGTCATAATCACGGAGCAGACCGAAGTCCCTGCCGAGCATTCCCTGGACGTTTCCCACTATACCCGGGATCCCGGCGCCCAGCTCCTGGTTTTTGTTTGCGACGTCCGCCAGGAATGTTTCGCCCAGGAGAGCGGTCTCCTGCATAGCGTTCAGCAGATCCAGCTTTCCTTCCTCGTTCAGCGTGGGCGGAAGGCCGTATTCTTCGTCGATCGTAGAATAGCTGTCCATTTTCTCATTGAGAGCCTTCAGCTTTTCCACATAATTCCGATAATGCTCGTTGTTCGCTGGCGCGGTCCCGTTTTGTTCGGCAGCCAGCAGCTGAGCCATCAGGTCCTTGCGCTCAGCCAGTGATGGAAATACAGGCAGTGGCATAGAAGATTATCCTTTCTTTTACTATGATTGTCATTTGTCTTATGAGTATACCACACTTTTCTGAAAATTGAAATTCTGGTTCCGTTCTGTTATACTTGACCGCATAACACAAAAAGGAGTTCTGCCATCTACGGATCAGACGTTACAAAATGAATACTACCTGTACGAAATATCCTGTCCTGATGCTGCACGGGGTCGGCTTCCGGGACCTTAAATGGCCGCTGTACTGGGGCCGGATCCCGAACGCGCTGACTCAGATGGGCGTCGACCTTTACTACGGCAACCAGGACTGCTGGGCCCGGATCGAAGACAACGCCCGAACGATCAAAGCCCGCATCCGCCAGATCCTGGACGAGTCCGGCGCGGAAAAGATCAATATCATCGCTCATTCCAAGGGCGGACTGGAAGCGCGCATGGCGGCTTCCTCGCTGGGGATGGGCAGTCAGATCGCGAGCATCACGACCATCGGGACCCCTCACCGGGGATCGAAGACCGTCGACCGGCTTCTGAAAGCGCCGCATTCCCTGTTCAATATTGCTTCTTTTGCCGTGGACAACTGGATCGGCCTGATCGGTGACACCAAGCCGAACTTTTATGCGGTCTGCAAGGATTTCTCCACCGCTTACGCCGAGCAGTTCAACCGTGACAATCCCGACGTCCCCGGCATCTTCTACCAGAGCTTCGCCGGTGTGATGAGATCACCGCTTTCTGATATCAACCTGTCTACCGCGAATTTTGTCGTCCGGTTGATCGAGGGAGAAAACGACGGTCTGGTCACCGTTGAATCCGCGAAGTGGGGAGAGTCGTTCACCCTGCTGAAAGGCCGCACCCGTCGCGGCGTGTCCCATTATGACGAGATCGATTTTCGCCGCTCACCACTCAGCCGGAAAGCCGGCGGTGACGGCATTAAGGATATTTGCGATGTTTACAGGGATATCATCAATGGCCTTGCCGAGCGAGGACTGTGAAGGGGAGAATGGTCAATGAGTGATTTAGTATATAAAAACGCGGATATCCAGGATATAGATCTGCTGATCGATATCTACAATTCCGCGTTCTATGAGGATTATCTTCGATATGGACAATGCCCGGCGTATGGCCGGACAAGAGAAAGCATGGAACAGTCGCTGAAGGATTATCCGAAAGTCATCGCTTATGATCAGGGTAAGGCCGTCGGTGTGATCTCCTATGGGGTCGAAGGCCCGGGAAAGTATTACATCGGCTGTCTGGGCGTCAAAAAGGAAGAGCAAGGGCAAGGGATAGGGACTTCCTTGATGAAGTACTTTATGGATGAACATCCGGACTGGACAGAGATCACCCTTGTGACCCCGAAAGATAAAGAATCGAACATCCGGTTTTATACCGAGCGTTTTGGTTTTGAGATCACCGGGGAAGAGAATGACGGGACGGTCGTCGTTCTGTGGTTCAGACTCAGAAGATAGAATAGGCTACCACCCGACAAAAATCTTCTCCAGGTATTCCGCGAGTTCCCGGCCCATCCGTTCATGCGTCTTCATAGACGGATGCATATCCCCGCCATAGCCTTCCGCCATCGCGTTCGTATGACCAAACTTGAAGCAGGAGACCTTGGGATCGTCGGTTTCTTTTCGGTATTCATTCACACAGTCACGGATCACTTCATACAGATAATAATCCATCGGTCCCAGTGCACAGACGATATATGTTTCCGGTCCGTTCAGGCGACGAACAGTCCGGATGAAGGCAGAATAATGTTCGCTAAAACGCTTTTCCATCGCTGCCTGGTCATCTGAAAAGGCGACTTGTGTCGCGTCATTCGTTCCAAGGTTGATGACGACCACGTCCGCGTGATGTGACGCGAAATCCCATTCAGGATTCGGAAGGCCGCGAAGGTCAGATGTGTGCCGGTCTGTATAGGGATATTGTTCTTCCATCGCGAAATGCGGTGTAAGAAAGCCCGGGTCGACCAGCCAGCTGGCAAGCGCGATTCCGGAGGTGCAGACCAGGCTCCAGTCCGCCCCGACCGCTCTGGCCGCGCGAGCCCCATAAGTCTCCCAGCCATTCTCATGCTCCGGAATAAAATGTTCTTCCGGGCCCGGGGCTTCATTGCCATACCCGCAGGTGATCGAATCGCCGATCACTTCGATCAGCGGGTTCTTTTTCTTTTCCGGAAGAGGCAGTAATTCTCCTTCGATCTCAAACGCGATCAGCCGGATCCTTCCGCGGGTATTCTCTGACATTTTGATGATCTTCAGAGTGCGGTCCTGTGCTTTCTCGGACGAAAAAAGCTCGATCCTTTCGTCTTCCGGATGCACTGTCATCCGCCGGAGGATCCGGTCTTCTTCATCAATAACGGCCAGGCATGGGAATTCCTCCGGTGAACCGGGATCCCATTCGGCGATGTTGCTGATCGCTTCCATCTGTACGCTAAGTCTGGTACCGCAAAACCGAAGTTCCACGCCTGCTGTACTCCAGTTGATATACAAGCCGCCTCGCTCCGGGTCTTCCATGGTCCTCCCTCGAAGCCGGAGCTTCGGTTTGGCCTGTTCATATGTGTAGATCATGGTTGTTCCTCCTCTGATCCCCGTCTCTCGTTGAAAAATGGCTTTATCTTCTTTTTTTATCCTTCGTAATGTTCAGCAACCTGTTTCAGGAAATCGATGATCGTCAGGTGCTGCGGACATACGCCTTCGCACTGTCCGCATTCGATACATTCGCTGGCTTTTCCGAACTTATTGCCAAGAAGCTGATAATTCGTGAAGTTGACGGTCCAGCCCTTTTCTTCCAGGTGTTCACGCATATCTTCGTTGTAGAGGGAGAAATACTCCGGAATGGCGATCCGCATCGGGCATCCTTCCGTGCAGTAATGACAGGCCGTACACGGGATGGCGATCTGGCTGTTGATCACATCCGCCACTTTGAAGCAAAGGGCCTGCTCTTCTTCGGTAAGCGGCCGGAAATTTTCCATATAACTCAGGTTGTCCTGCATCTGCGCCACGTTGCTCATGCCGGAAAGGACCACCATCACGTTGTCCAGACTGGCCGCGAACCGGATCGCCCAGCTGGGGACCGACATCGACGGGTCTTTTTCTCTAAACAGTTCTTCCGCCTCTTCCGGGATTTTCGCCAGTGTACCACCCTTGACAGGCTCCATCACTATGACGGGTTTGCCGTGTTTGACGCAGACTTCATAGCAGGCACGGCTCTGGATCCACTGACTCTCCCAGTCGAGATAGTTGAGCTGCAGCTGTACGAATTCCATCTCCGGGTGGTCGGTGAGGATCTTCTCCAGAAGCTCCGGTTGATCATGGAAGGAGAAGCCCGCGTGTTTCACCAGGCCCTGTGCTTTCTTTTCCAACAGCCAGTTGAAACAGTCAAACTGTTCGTACTTTGGGAGCATTCCTTCTTCGATCCCGTGAAGCAGGTAATAATCGAAGTATCCGGCCCCTGTTTTTTCGAGCTGCGCATTAAATACCTTGTCCCTGTCTTCCAGCGAGTTGAAAAAGGCGGCATGCAGTTTCGTCGCAAGGGTATAGCTTTCCCTTGGATGCCGGGATGTCAGTGCCTGTTTGACAACACTTTCGCTGGCAAACGCGTTATACATCCAGGCGGTATCAAAATAGGTGAATCCCTTTTCCAGGAACAGATCCACCATCCGGCAGACCTGCTCGACATCTACGTCAGCAGCGTTCGCGGGATCATTAACGGGCAGGCGCATCAGGCCAAAGCCGAGTTTCTTTTCGGGTTTGAAATTCATCTGGTTTTCCTCCTTCATTAATATACCTTGCTAATTGTCGTTGAATCAAAATTAGGGAACATTTTCACTGTATCACCAGTAAAATGTTCCCTAACTTAGCGTCCCAGAGAGGATTCGAACCTCCGACCTCACGCTTAGGAGGCGCGCGCTCTATCCTGCTGAGCTACTGGGACAACGGCTTACAGCTTCTCAAGGAAGACTTTGTAAGCGCGGTAGGCTTCAAAGATGTCCGGCTTCGCGGCAACTTCCCACGGGGCGTGCATGTTGTGCAGCGGAATGCCAAGATCGATGACATCCATGCTGTACTGCGCCAGGATGTAGGCGATCGTTCCGCCGCCGCCCTGGTCGACTTTTCCGAGCTCACCCAGCTGGAAGCGTACTTCGGCATCGTCGAAGATCCTGCGCAGCTGTGCGATATATTCGGCCGTCGCGTCATTGGATCCGCCTTTTCCTCTGGATCCGGTGTACTTATGAAGCACAGGACCATAGCTGAAAAGCGGGGCATTGTTCTTCTCATGGACGCCGGCGTAATTGGGATCGAACCCCGCGCTGACGTCGGAGGAGAGCATAGCGGAATTCTTCAGCATCCGGCGAAGAGCCAGTTCGCTGTAGCCGCCCGCAAGCTCCATGATCTCGGCCATCTCGTTCTCAAAGAATTTGGAATGCATACCGGTCGCGCCTACGGAACCGATCTCTTCTTTGTCGACCAGCAGGGTGACATAAGTCTTTTCGGGGACCGTGTCCGCCAGATCCAGCTGTGCCATCACGGAAGTATAGGCGCAGATGCGGTCATCGTGTCCGTACGCAAAGACCATGCTGCGGTCCAGACCGAAGTCTCTGGCAGCACCGGCCGGTACGACTTCGATCTCAGCGGATTCGAAATCATCCTCTTCCATGCCGTACTTGTCTTTCAGGATGCGAAGGATATTCTTCTTGACCAGTTCCTTTTCATCTTCTCCATCCGGCATCGCCGCGTTTCCGATGTTCACATTCAGATCTTCGCCGGTAAACGCTTCGCCGATCGGCTTGCTCATCTGATCCTTGCCAAGATGCGGCAGGATATCGGAGATGCCCAGCACCGGATCCGAAGGATCCTCGCCGATCACGACCTTCTTTACGCTGCCGTCTTTCAGAGCTACGACGCCGTGCAGCGCCAGCGGAAGGGTGACCCACTGGAACTTCTTGATGCCGCCGTAGTAATGCGTCTTGAACATCGCGAATTCGCTGTCTTCATACAGCGGATGCGGTTTCAGATCAAGTCTGGGAGAGTCGATATGCGCGCCAAGGATCCGAAGACCTTCAGCCAGCGGCTCCTTGCCGAGCTGGACCAGCATCAGCATCTTCTCGCGGTTGTTCGCGTAGACCTTATCGCCGGGGACAAGCTTTGCGCCTTCTTTGATCAAAGCGTACAGATTCCGGTATCCGGCCTTTTCCGCCATCTCGATGAAAGCGTCCGTGCATTCCCTTTCGGTTTTGCAGGTCGACATAAACGCTTTATATCCTTCACAGAATTCATTCATTTTCTGAATGGCTTCCGGAGAATAGGTCAGCCAGAGTGATTTCTTTGCCATCAGCTAAGCCTTCTTTCTTTGGTAAAATGCATTCCCTACTATATCACGAATCCGCGAGGAGGGCAAGTGGTTTTTCCGCAATCAGCCTTTCGTCACCTGTGTCAGCCGCCGACAGAGCGCTTCGGCCGAAGCGTTGTCTTTCATGGCGATAAACGCGGTATCGTCGCCGGCCAGCGTGCCTACCAGTCCGTCCGGCTGGATCTCTTCGATCACGAGACAAACGGTATGCGTGAGTCCCGGAAGCGTTCGGATCACGACCAGATTTTGTGCCGGTTCAAAGGAGATCACACCCGTTTTGAACAGGGTGGTCTGTTTCTGCGTGACTTCCGTGCCGGAGTTCTGTCCCGGCGCCACGTACCGATACTTCCCGCTGACGCTGCGCTGCTTAAAAAGACCCAGTTCTTTGATATCCCGGGACATCGTCGCCTGGGTGCAGTTCATTCCGCGTGCCAGAAGTTCGCTCATCAGCTGCTGCTGTGTCTCCACTTCCTGCTCTGTGATGATCTCCAAAATAACATTCTGTCTGGATGATTTCATCGGAACACCTCCGCCCTCATCTGTTTGAACTTTAGTTTAACATACTTCCGCCGGTCGGACAAGTCTTACTCCGTGTAAATCACGGTTCCTGTCTTTCCTTCCAGCGCTTCCTTCGCTCTGGCAAGCGATGTGATCATCGCGCTGGCGCCGGGTTTTGCCTTCCGCAGGAATTCTACGCAGGCTTCGACCTTCGGAAGCATGCTTCCCGGCGCGAATTCCCCGTCCCGGATATATCGTTCGGCTTCCCGGATGCTCATTTCGGAAAGGTCTATCTGCTCCGGCTTTCCGAAGTGGACCGAGACCTGATCGACAGCTGTCAGGATCACCAGTTTTTCCGCCTCAAGTCCGAGCGCCATCAGGCTGCTGGCTCTGTCTTTATCGATCACAGCCGCGACGCCTTCCAGCGCGCCTTCCTCCTCCAGCACCGGGATACCGCCGCCTCCGCACGCGATCACTACGTAATTCTGCTCGATCAGCGAGCGGATCGTCTCCAGCTCCACGATCCGGACCGGTTTGGGCGACGCCACCACACGGCGATATCCGCGGCCGGCGTCTTCCTTGAACAGATATCCTCTGCTTTCAGCGATTCTTTCTGCCTGTTCTTTCGTATAAAAACTTCCGATCGGCTTCGTCGGATCCAGGAAACCCGGATCGTCCCTGCGCACCACGACCTGCGTCACCAGGGTCACGCAGTTTTTCCGAATTCCTCTTTTCGCGAAGGCATTCTGCAGCGCCTGCTGCAGGTGATAACCGATATATCCCTGCGTCAGCGCGTCGCATTCCGGCAGCGGGATATAAGGGGCGATCCCGTCGTCGGCCGCGTATTCCATTCCAAGGTTCAGCATTCCCACCTGCCGTCCGTTGCCGTGGCTGATGACCAGTTCATTTCCCTGTTCCACCAGATCCGCCAGCACTTCGGCAGTCGCTTTCACCAGCTCCAGCTGTTCTTTCGGCGTATTCCCCAGCGCGTTTCCGCCCAGGGCAACGACCAGTCTGTTTCCCATGTTATTTCAGCGTCGCATACATAACGGCTTTGATCGTATGCATCCGGTTTTCCGCCTCATCAAACTGACGCGCCTGAGGGCCAAGGAACACATCATTGGTCACTTCCATCGCTTCCAGTCCGAATTTCTGATAGATCTCTTCCCCGATCGTTGTCTCGCGGTCATGGAAAGAGGGCAGACAATGAAGGAAAATGGCGGAGAGTTTGGCCATCTTCATCAGTTCCGCGTTCACCTGATACGGACGGAGCAGTTTAATCCTCGATTCCCACAGCTCCGCCGGTTCTCCCATGGAAAGCCAGATGTCCGTATAGAGCACATCCGCGTCTTGTGCGCCTTTGCGGATATCATCTGTCAGAATGATCTCTGCGCCGGACGCCTTTGCCGCTTCACGGCATTTCTCCACCAGTTCGTCCGCCGGCATCAGTTCTTTGGGCCCGCAGGCACAGAAGTTGATGCCCAGCTTGGAACAGACGACCATCAGTGAATTCGCGACATTGTTTCTGGCGTCTCCGAAGAAAGTCAGCTTGCGTCCGCGCATATCGCCGAACTCTTCTTCACAGGTCATGATATCGGCCAGCATCTGCGTGGGATGGAAATCATCCGTCAGACCGTTCCATACCGGAACGCCCGAATACTTAGCCAGGTCCTCCACGGTCTTCTGCGCGAATCCGCGGTATTCGATACCGTCGAACATCCGGCCCAGCACCTTGGCTGTATCAGCAAGCGAGTCCTTCTTGCCCATCTGGGAAGAGCCCGGATCCAGGAAGGTCACGCCCATTCCCAGATCTCTCGCCGCTACCTCAAACGCGCAGCGGGTACGGGTCGACGTCTTCTCAAACAGCAGTACGACCTGTTTCCCGCGCAGATACTCATGCAGCGTACCGGCGTGTTTCATCCGTTTGAACTCCTTCGCAAGATCCAGCAGATAACGGATCTCTTCCGGTGAATAATCCAATAAGGTCAGAAAGCTTCTTCCTCTGACATCGACTCCCATGAGAGTGCCTCCTCTAGTTGATAATATATGGTTCCCGGTTCAGCGGCATGGACATGCATCGCGGGCCGCCTCTGCCGCGTGAAAGCTCCGATGACGGGATCTCCAGCACAGTAAGTCCCTCTTCCCGAAGCAGTTCGTTCGAAAGCTCATTGCGTGAATATACGATGATCACACCGGGCGATACGCACAGTGTATTCGAACCGTCGTTCCACTGTTCCCTGGCCGCGGCGATCGGATCACTGCCGCCGCATGGGATCAACCGGACGTCTTCCGCGCCGGTATACTTCCTGAGTACGTCTTCCAGGGGCATCGTCAGCTCCCGGATGGACAGTTCCGGCTCCGGATCGGCCGGGTCGAACCCTTCTCCCCTGCGGATCTCGAAGACTTTCAGCGGTCCCAGGATCCCGGGATGTACGGTATACCTGCCTCTGTCCACCTGTGTGAAAACCGTGTCCAGATGCATGAACGCACGGGTCGAGGGGATAAAGAAGGCCAGGATGGTCTTCACGCCGGATTTCTCGGAAGAGAAGAGATTCGCGGCTGCCTTCTCGATGGCGTCCGGCGATGTTCGCTGCGAGATACCGATCGCGACGGTCTCCGGCGTCAGGCAGATGACGTCGCCTCCTTCGAGTCTGGCAAATTCGTTCCGGTCATAGTACCGGTGGACCTGTCCCTGAAAGTCCGGATGATGGCGGAAGATATAATCCGTGTAGATCGTCTCGCGTCTTCGGGTCGGATAACACATCCGGCTGATCATCAGTCCCGTCCCCACGACCGCGGCCGGATCTCTCGTAAAGTAAAGATTCGGCATGGGATCAACGATCAGATCGTCCGGCGAAGCGATCAGGTCCTGCAGTGAAAGATCGCTCTTTTTGCCCATCTCCCGAAGGGTGATCCCTTCCATGGTTTTTTCGACCAGATCCTTGCCCTGATAGTTTTCTCTCAGATGAGCGTACAGCGTGTCCTGCCACCGGTGCGTACGGATCCCCGCTTCTCTCAGCCACTGATACAGAAACGGTTCCACAAGGCCCGGATGGATCTCCAGGACTTCGGTCATGAGATCTTCCAGATAGACGACCTCCACACCCTGGCTGCGGAGCGTTTCACTGAAGGCATCATGTTCCTCCTGCGCCGCTTTCAGGAAGGGGATATCGTCAAACAAAAGGTCTTCCAGCCGCCTGGGGATAAGGTTCAGAAGTTCTCTTCCCGGCCGGTGAAGCAAAACTCTTTTCAGCGGTCCGATATCGCTGGTGATACTGACTCCCTGCATATAGTCCCCCGTTGATGATAGATTTTTGTAGGTAAGGAAATAGCCGCTGGGTCTCCAACGGCTATTTTTGTTTTTCGTACACCCGAGAGGATTTGAACCCCCGACGCATGGCTCCGGAAGCCATCGCTCTATCCACTGAGCTACGGGTGCAAGCGAAGCTCTGCTTCGCTGCGAGAACACTTCGTGTTCTCGGCTGCATTACTTACAATTCCTCTGGAATGCTGCGCATTCTCGACGGCACTGCTTACACATCCTCAGGAATGCTGGGCATTCTCGAGGACATTATTATACGCTTTCTTCGGGGAAATTGCAAGGGGTTTTTGCCCTTCAGCGGTTTCCCAGCAGCTCGACCAGCCGCTCGAGCTCTTCTTCCGAATAATATTCGATCTCGATCTTGTTCTTCTTCGGTCCGCGAACGATCGATACCTTGGTCCCCAGGGATTCCTGCAGTCTCTTCGTGATATCTTTATAGATGATCTCCTCGGCCGGATTCAGCGGTTCCGGAAGCGCGATCTGTCTGGGTTTTTCCTGTGCCAGCGCTTCCAGCTTGCGCACGCTCAGGCCTTCTTTGACTGCCTTTTTGGCCAGCGCGACCTGCCGTTCTTTGTTCCGGACAGAAAGCAGGGCTTTCGCGTGACCGGTGGTCAGCTCTTTACTGATCAGATAGGAGAGGACTTCGTCATCCAGTCCGAGCAGACGAAGAGAGTTCGTGATCGTGCTGCGGTTTTTGCCTACCCGTTTTGCGATCTCTTCCTGTTTCAGGGAGTATTCCTCCACCAGTCTGCGGTATGCTTTCGCTTCTTCTACCGGGTTCAGGTTTTCCCGCTGGATATTCTCGATCAGAGAGATCTCCAGCATTTCTTCCGGCGCGTATTCCTTTACCAGAGCGGGGACCTGTGCGATGCCGGCCTTTTTCGCCGCGCGCCAGCGACGTTCCCCGGCAATGATCTGATACCGGTCTTCCTCTTTTTTCTGAACGATCAGCGGCTGCAGGACGCCGTGCGATTTGATGGAATCCGCCAGTTCCTCCAGCGCTTCGTCATCGAAGTTTTTACGAGGCTGAGCACTGTCCGGATCGATCTGTCGAATATCCAGCATAACGACCGCCGTCTCGCCGGTCTTTGCCGCCTTCTCTTCTTCCGCGGCGGCCAGCTGTGCATCGGCGCCGATCAGCGCGTTCAGCCCTCGTCCCAGTCCGCGTTTCTTCTTGTTATCGCTCATCCTCATTTCCCTTTCTTTCTGATCCGTTTCAGTACTTCGTCCGCCAGTTCCTGATAGGCTTCCGCCCCTTTGGACTTCCGGTCGTAATAGATGACCGGCATCCCGAAGCTCGGCGCCTCCGCCAGACGGACATTTCTCGGGATCTTCGTCTTGTATACCTTGGATGGCATAAAGGCGCTGATCTCCTCGACGACCTGTTCGCACAGATTGGCGCGGCTGTCGAACATGGTAAAGACGATCCCTTCGATATCGATCTTCGGATTCAGTTTTTTCTTCACCAGGTTGATCGTGTTCAGAAGCTGTGTCAGTCCTTCCATCGCGTAGAATTCGCACTGGATCGGCACGATGATCGAATCCGCCGCGCGAAAAGCGTTGATGGTCAGAATATTCAGCGAAGGCGGGCAGTCGATCAGGATGATCTCATAATCATCGCGTATGTCTTTCAGCTGCTTTTCCAGCAGCATTTCTCTCTGCGAAGCGCCTACCAGTTCGACTTCCGCGCCGGCCAGATCGATACTGGAGGGGATCAGGTCCAGATGATAATTCTCCAGCTTCAGAATACAGTCCCGGGCTTCTTCGTCGCCCAGGAGCATTTCATAGCTGGTCTCCAGCAGCTTTTCCTTGTCGACGCCCAGCCCGCTGGTCGTATTGCCCTGCGGATCCACGTCCACGATCAGAACTTTCTTTGCCCTGTCCGCCAGACAGGCGCCCAGATTGACGGCTGTCGTCGTCTTTCCGACGCCTCCCTTCTGGTTGGCTACGGCAATAATCTTTCCCATATCTCTATCCTTCTGTTATTTCTGTGAATCAATGTTCCACGTGGAACATTTTTATTCTCCCTCGATGACTGGTTCAGTTATACGGCCAGGGAATCGTTTCATCCACCGGACACTCGTATGCTTCCGATCCCATGGCTTCCAGAAATTCTGCTTTGGCCTGGTCCAGTTTTTCTTTATCTGTCATCAGTTCATAAGCCGCACAGGCCATCACTTTCGCTGCCCTCAGCATTCCTTTGAGCCCGATCGAAGAGCCGGAAGCGGAAGTCATCATCCAGCTGTGGCCCGGTGTCAAAGACGGCGCCGTACATTCGTGCACCTGATAACCGGGACAGATGTGCTGAACATCGCCATAATCTGTCGATCCATAGATATTATCCATGCTGACCGGCTGAGAGTTTGCTTTAAAAGGAGGGACCTCTTCTTTATACAGCGGAGAATGGCGATTCAATTCTTTGGCAAAGGCGATCTCTTCTTCGGTATACTGAAGCGGCGGCAATAGTTTTTTATATTTCTGTACGGTTTCTCCGATGACTCGGTTTTGCAGTGTCGGATACAGACCGCCCATGTGAGTGATTTTTACTTTCGTATCTGTCATGAGCGCCGCACCTTCTGCGCACTTTATCACTCTCGCGTATGCTTCCTTTGTCGCTTCTCGGGAGAGTGCCCGGACATAAAACTTACTTGCCGCAAAATCCGGAACGATATTTGGCACGAGGCCTCCATCCGTAATCGTATAATGGATACGAACATCGGAGGTGACATGTTCTCTCAAAAACTCAACGCCTATGTTCATCAACTGGACGGCATCCAGTGCGCTTCGGCCGTTTTCCGGCGCTCCCGCGGCATGCGCAGTCCTTCCAAAAAAGGAAAAAACTGCCCCTTCGACTCCTGTATGTTCGCCATAATTATCTCTGGCATCGGCCGAAGGATGCCAGGCCAGCGTAAAATCACATTCTTTAAACGCGCCGGCCCTGGCCATAAACCCTTTCCCTGTCATCTGTTCTTCCGCAGGGCATCCGTAAAAGATGACGGTACCCGGTTTATGCGCAGCCATCAATGCTTCCTTTACCCCCAGACAGGCGCCGACACAGCCCGCGCCAAGCAGATTGTGTCCGCAGCCATGTCCTTCACCACCGGGAATGATCGGTCTGCTGACAGGGCATACTTCCTGGCTGAGTCCGGGAAGGCAGTCGTATTCGCCGCAAAAACCGACAACGGGGGCGCCTTCACCCCAGACAGCACGGATCGCTGTGGGCATTTGATAAGCCCCGATCTCTACTGTAAATCCATAGCTTTCCAGCAGCGCAGCCGTCCAGGCACAGGCTTTCTCCTCTTTCCATGCCATTTCCGGCGTGTCCCAGATCTTTAAGGCCAGCTCCTCCAATTCTGAGGAATGCTCATCCAGAACCTTGTCAATCAATTGGTACATTCGTCACTCCTCTGTTTCTTCGTTGCTGCCTTCTACCTGCGCCTGCTTTTTCTTTTCCGGTTTATCTTTTTTGTTTTTCTTTTTCTGTTTCTTGTCCGCTTTTTCCGGATGTTCCACGTGGAACATTTTCGACGCGGGGATCTCCGGGATCCGGGCTTTGTCTTTCCGCGCGAAGTGTTCCTGCCGCTCTACAGGATTATAAAAGATCCGCAGTGCCTGCGGGAGGATCGTGACTTCCAGCGGAAGATCCGGTCCCCATTCGCCGTCGATCAGAGTCTGGACCGGGACTTCGGATTCCAGTACGCGGATATCAAAGTGGTCCGCGCTTATCCTAAGGACCCCTTTTTCCACTTCGCCGATCCCGTCTTCCGCGCAGACCACGCCTTTGCGGATGATCGTCTGTCCGACGGGATAGTCTTTTTCCAGATACTTGGCTTCGCCGCCCAGCTGATTGCCCTTGGTCGCGATCAGGGTGAATTTTCCGGTCGACATATGACCGTTCTTCCGGATGGCTTCATTGGCCAGGATGAAACAGGCAAAAACGCCGGTATAGCGTTTTCCGTCCGCTTCGATCTGAAGTTTCATGGGCTTCAGTTTTTTGAAGGAGATCGCGCCTTTCATATAGCCGGCCATTTTGCCGAACGCGTTTCTGACGTCGCTGGAGACGGCGGTCACGCTGCTGAAGGTCCCGGCGCTGCAGCAATCGACAAAGTACCGGTCTCCGGCCTTGCCGACATCCACCCTGGTTTCCTCCATGGCAAAGAGGGCTTTCAGGTTTTCTTCCAGCTCTCCGTCAAAGCCCAGGCAGCGGGCGTATTCGTTTTCGGTCCCTGCCGGGACGATCCCCAGCGGCAGATCGATCTTCTGTTCCAGCATGGCTTCGACGACTTCATTGACGGTTCCCGTCCCGCCGGCCACCATGATCGCTTCTGTCTGGCCCATCTGTTTTTTCTGAATATACTCTGCCATATCCCCGGGCACCCGGCTGCGGAATACGCGGACCTCATAGCCTTTTTCAGAAAAGATCTCAATGAAGCGATCCAGCGAAAACCGGAAAGTCGTGTCTCCGGCTTTCGGATTGTAGATCAGCAGTATATTCTTCATCACATCTTCTCCGGTGCGCTGACGCCGATCAGGTACAGTCCTTGTTTCAGGATCCGGGTCGTCACCTCTGTCAGGTACAGACGGGCCCGGCGGACTTCGTCATCTTCCGTAAGGATCGGGTTCTCGTGATAGAACCGGTTATAGGCTGTCGCGACCGCCACGGTAAAGCGGGTGATGATATACGGTTCCCATTTGTCCCTGGCGTCCGCCACTTTATCCGGGAAGCTTTCCAGGATACGGATCAGTTCCTGGGAATATTCATCCGCCAGGATCGCGGGATCGATCTTGTCCAGCGTTTCTTTCTTCCAGCCGAACTGCGCTTCGGCCTTGCGGAGCACGCTCCTTGCTCTCGCGTAGGTATACTGCACATACGGACCGGTCTCTCCGTCGAAGTTCAGGACTTCGTCAAACTTGAAGGTGACCTCTTTGATCCGGTTGTTGAACAGGTCATGGAAGACAACAGCGCCTACACCGACATCCTTGGCCACCTCATCCATGTTTTCAAGGTCCGGATTCTTTTCTTCCATGATTGCTTTGGTCTTGGCGATCGCTTCCTTCAGAAGATCCTCCAGCCAGATCACGTTGCCGCCACGGGTGGAAAGCTTGCCTTCTTCGAGGCTGATCAGTCCGTAAGGGATATGTACGAGGTCTTTCGCCCAGGGCATGCCCATCTTTTCGATGACCTTGAACCACTGCGCGAAATGAAGTTTCTGTTCCAGACCGGTGATATACAGGCACTTGTCAAAGTCATAGGTCTCTTTCCGGTACATGACGGCTGCCAGGTCACGGGTCGCGTACAGGGTGCTGCCGTCCTTTTTCAGGATCAGGCAGGGGGGCATGTCGTCCTCGGACAGGTCGACGATCTTCGCGCCTTCGCTGTCCTGAAGCAGGCCTTTTTCTTCCAGGATCCGGATGGGTTTATCCGTCTTGTCCCAGAAATAGCCTTCGCCTTTATAGGAATCGAACTGTACATCCAGCAGTTCATATACACGGGAAACATCCTTCAGACTGATATCCACGAACCGGCGCCACAGAGCAAGCGCATCTTCGTCACCGTGTTCCATGGAGGTGAACGCCGCACGGGCTTCATCATTCAGAGAAGGATCCTTTTCCGCTTCGTCATGGAAACGGACATAGAGCTGTACCAGGTAACGAATGCCGTCCTGCTGAACTTTTTCTTCCTCGCCCCATTTGCGGTAGGCGACCAGCATTTTGCCGAACTGCGTTCCCCAGTCACCCAGGTAATTGATGCTGACGGTCTTATATCCCATGAACCGAAGGATCCGGGAAAGAGAGTTGCCGATTACGGTCGTCCGAAGATGACCGATATGGAACGGTTTGGCGACATTGATGGAAGAATAGTCCAGAACGATCGTTTTGCCTGTGCCTTCTTCGCTCGCTCCGAAAGCGTTTTTCGCGTCCGCTTCCTCGATCTGTCCGAGGACATACGAAGCAAACCACTTTTTATTGATAAACAGATTCACATACGGTCCGACGGCCTGTGCCTTCTCGAAAACATCGTCCGCTTCCAGCTTTCCGGCGAGATCAGCCGCGATCATGGCCGGCGCTTTTCTCATCTGTTTGGCCAGACGAAAACAGGGAAACGCCAGATCTCCGAGTTTACGGTCTTTCGGCACTTCCATCGAGCTTTCGATGATCGCCGGATCGATTTCCGGCCACCGTTTCTTCAATTCCTCAACGATATAATTTTGACTCTTCATACACCCTCACCCCAACTGTCTATAATGGATCGTTTTTGATTTTACTTTGTTTACGGGGATATTGCAAGGAGGTTTCTGCTGTTTTCTCAAAGACAGCCAGCAGATGTTCGTTCTCCAGCGATATCTCCTGATGGATCATGATCATTTCCATGTGAAGCTTTTTCATGGCCCCCTGCGCCTGTGTCAGTTCTTCCATCAGCGTAGGTCCTTTGTAGGCAAGGAACAGCCCGCCGACCCGGACATATCCCGCGCAGTATTCCAGCAGGGCGGGCAGGGTAGCGACGGCTCGGGAACAGGCGATGTCATACTGCTCACGGAACGCTTCTTCATGCGCCAGATCTTCCGCGCGGCCATGGACGCAGGTCACCTCTTCCAGCTCCAGTTCCTTCACGACCTCTTCCAGGAAGCCGATCCGCTTCTGCAGCGCGTCCAGCAGCGTGAGCTGGATCCAGGGACAGACGATCTTCAGTGGGATCCCGGGGAATCCGGCGCCGGTTCCGACGTCGATCAGCGAAAGTGTTTCTTCTTCCTCGTCTCTCATGTCTTCCAGGAAAGAAGCGCCACTGATACTGTCCAAAAAGTGTTTTTGAACGATCTCGACCGGATCGGTGATGGTGGTCAGGTTCATTTTTTCATTCCATTCCACCAGAAGCGCCGCGTAGGCCTCAAACTGCGCAAGCTGTTTTTCGGAAAGGGAAACGTCCATCTCTTCCGCGCTTTCCCGAAGGAGCCTTGTGCAGTCCTTTTCTTTCCACTCAGTCCATTCCTTCATCTTTTTATCCTTCCTGCTCTGATGGGATATTTGCGTTCATTTCCCGGACGATCTCCACGACCTCGATGTCTCCGCCTGCAAGGATCTCCACGATTTTTTCCCGGCCGTCCGAATTGGGGCCGTTCTGCCAGTAGATCTCCGCCCTTCGAAGGTTTTCCTCTTCATAAACAGATCCGTCAAAACACTTATAGGCATCACCTTCGTAGCAGCCTCCGTTTACCCGGATCTTCGCGATCCCGTAGACCGGTCTTCCCAGGCTGGCAAAGTAATCGGCCCATTGTTCTGCTTCCATTAATGAACGGGAAACATAGAGACTGGCCATACGGGAGGGATACTGCGGGTATTTTTCCTTCCGTACTTTCTCCAGCGCCAGTTCCCGGAGCGCGACGCTTACCGTATGAGAAAGGTTTTTCTCGTCATACTGATCCGGATGGGCGTAGATATCCCGAACCATCTCCAGCTCCGCGTAGACGCGGCGATGAACGCCGTTGGGATGTTCCTCGTCCAACAGGATATGCTGTCCGGCCTGTTTCGGGATGTCGGAGATCACATGATAGAAGATCTTTTCGTCCACCTCTTCCGCCTTCAGCGGATCCGCTAAGGGTGAATCTGTCAGTCCGAAGGCTTTTTCCACCAATACGAGCGTCTCTTCGATCGTCCGATTCTCATCCCGGAGGATCACCGGGAAGCCGGCATGCAGGAACTTTTCATAGCATTCACGGGAATTGATCCTTTTCAGGCACTCTCTGAAATTTGCCAGCGATTTTTCCGGATCCGGCTCTTCCAGCATCAGCCGGTAGAGGAACTGTTTTTCCCGGTCCGGGCGCTCAAAGAAACGGCGGACGGAGATCTCCGGATCGGCCAGCATGATCAGGACATGATTCGCTGACGAAGATTCCGCGCCATTTTGCGGATCATACAACCGGTGGAGCGTTTCCGGGGAGACATTCGTGTCCACGAAGACTTTCTTTCCCTGTTCGCTCACTTTGTCCAGGATCCGAAGCTCCAGGATCTCGCATTCCCTGGATGTTTCATCGATCCAGGCTTCATATTCATCGGGCGTTCTCCGGACGAAATCGTGCCAGTCCTTCAGGTCCCGGGTATAACAGAGTCCCGGAAATTCCTTCGGATCCAGCGATTCGTCCATCAGCTGTTCATGATAGTTTTCCGTACAGGCGATGCCGTCGTATTTCTCGGCCAGGCGCTGGACCATGGTCGATTTCCCGGCATACGCCGTCCCGTTGATAAAGTAAATATTCTGAAGATTCATATGTTTTCCCGTCTTTCCTGACTACGGTACCTTTCGGTCGGGATATCATACCGGTTGATCGTCAGGCCGGATTCCTCCCCGTAGAGAGAGTCCAGATAGACGCCGCCGCAGGCCTCTATGGTTCTGACGCTGCCGATGTTGATGTCACGGCAGATGAGCCGCACCGGATCGATACCCAGTTCTTTCGCTTTTTTCAGCGCCAGGCGAAGCTGCTCTTTCGCGTAGCCTTTTCTTCGTTCGCTCGGGCGGACACTGTAGCCGATGTGCGAGGCAAACTCCGGATCATCGTCATCGTATTCGAGTTTATGCCGAAGGCAGACCGCGCCGATCACTTTTCCATCTTCCCTGCGGACGGACAGATACCAGGAGATCTTTCCGGTCATCTTCTTTGTATAGCGGAGCCATTCCGGAACGCTTTCAAATTCCTCCAGACCCTGCAGCCCGGGGATCTGGTCCGGTACCGCGGTCACCTGCATGCGATCCGCCGGAAATTCCGCGCAGTAGTCCTCGATCTGCTGAAGATATTTCTCTGAAACTTCGACCAATTCCAGTTCACTCATCTTTTTTTCCTTCTTTCTGCAGCCGCGCCAGATAGACCAGCAGAACGTTGATGTCCGCCGGGGATACGCCGGAGATGCGGCTGGCCTGTCCCACGGAGGACGGCCGGATATTCGCGAGCTTCTGTCGGGCCTCCAACCGGAGGCCTTCGATTATCGTATAATCCAGATCCGCGGGGATCTGCCGCTTTTCCAGCTTGTGGAAATGCTCGATCTGCTGGAGCTCCCGCGCGATATATCCCTCATATTTGATCCGGATCTCCGCCTGCTGCCAGACCTCTTCCGGAAGGTCAGGCCGCTCCCTGTCCCACGCGGAAAGCGACAGATAGCTGTGCTCCGGGTGTTTCAGAAGCTCCGAAAGCATCCCGTGGCTGTGGCCATCCTCGTCGATCCCGCGCGTTACCTTAAGTCTCGCCTCTTCCTGGTCGATCATCCGTTTTTTCTCCAGGAACTTCCGGTATCTTTCTTCCGAAATCAACCCGACGCGGTGTCCTTCCTCGGTCAGCCGAAGATCCGCGTTGTCCTGCCGAAGCATCAGACGGTATTCCGCGCGGGAAGTCATCATCCGATAGGGTTCGTTGGTGCCTTTGGTGACCAGATCATCGATCAGCACACCGATATAGCTGTTCGTCCGGTCGACTTTGACCGGTTCTTTTCCCTGCAGGGAAAGGACCGCGTTGAGTCCGGCGATGAGCCCCTGCGCCGCGGCTTCCTCATAGCCGGAACTTCCGTTGAACTGCCCGGCGCTGTAGAGCCCCTGAATGGTTTTGATCTCCAGGGTATTTTTCAGATAGAGCGGATCGATACAGTCGTATTCGATGGCATAGCCGGTCCGCATGATCTCGACGTGCCGCATGCCGGGGATCGTCCGCAGCATATCCCGCTGCACGTCTTCCGGCAGGGAAGAGGACATGCCCTGCACATAGTATTCCAGGGTATTTTCTCCTTCGGGCTCAAGGAACAGCTGGTGCCGCTCCTTGTCCGCAAATCGAACGACTTTGTCCTCGATAGAAGGACAGTATCTGGGTCCGACGCCATGGATCACGCCGCCGTAAAGCGGGGAACGGTGCAGGTTCTGCCGGATCACGTTATGTGTTTCTTCATTCGTATAGGTCAGATAGCAGGGGATCTGTTCACGGGCGATCTCTTCGGAGGTGTTTTCGAAGGAAAAGGGGACGACTTTCGGATCACCGTTCTGAACGGTCATCTCATTAAGGTCCAGCGTTTTTCCGTCGACCCGGGCCGGCGTACCGGTCTTGAACCGCCGAAGCGGCAGGCCCAGCGACGCCAGATTCTCTGTCAGTCCGCCCCTGGCTGCCTGCGATCCGTTCGGTCCGGTGAATGTCTCATACTCGCCGTGGATACAGCGGGCATTGAGATAGGTGCCGGTGCAGATGATCGCGCGTTTGCATGGATAGTAAGCGCCGGTCGCGGTCTCGACGCCGATCACGCGGCGCTCGGCCGGATCATCCGGATCGGTTTCCACATCGACGCGCACGATCTCATTCTGCCGGATCCGCAGATTCGGCGTATGCTCCAGGGTCCGCTTCATTTCTTCTTTATAGCGGAATTTGTCGGCCTGCGCCCGGAGCGAATGGACCGCCGGTCCCTTGGCCGTATTCAGCATCCGGGACTGGATATAGGTCTTGTCGATGTTTTTCCCCATCTCTCCGCCGAGCGCGTCGACTTCGCGGACAAGATGTCCTTTGGAAGTGCCGCCGATCGACGGATTGCACGGCATCTGGGCGATCGAATCCAGCGAGATCGCGAAAAGAATCGTCGAAAAGCCCAACCTGGCCGCTGCCAGGGCTGCTTCACATCCGGCATGTCCGCCGCCGATCACGACGATATCGGCTCCCTGATCCTGATACATAATTTTTTCTTCCTTAATATATAGTCATTATTTTCCCAGACAGAAGCGGGAAAAGATATTTTCGATCACGTCATCTCTGGCGCTTTTACCGATCAGATCACCGATCGCGTCTGCCGCTTCGGTAAGATCGATCGTCAGCAGATCCTCCGGAAGTCCCGCGCCGGCACATACGCGCAGCAGGGCTTCTTTTGCCCGGATCAGAGCTTCTTTCTGACGAAGATTGGTGACCATCGGTGCGTCCTTCTCCAGAAGATCCCTGTTAAAGAAAGCTTCCTTGATGGTCTCTTCCAGTGTGTCGATCCCCTCGCCGGTCTGCGCGGAGATAGGCAGTACCGCCAGCGGCTTCGGCAGATCTTCCCTGGAGGAAAGTACTGCCTTCACGTGGCTTACGGCCTCTTCAGGACTGGCCAGCTGATCGATCTTATTCACAAGGATCAGATACGGTTTGTCCTCCTCGCTTTCGATCAGCCGGATCTCATCCGAGGAGAGCGGCTCTACGCCCGGAAATGCCGAAAGCTGCGCCACCGGTTCTATAAGCAGCAGCACCAGATCACTTTCGCGGATCGCTTTAAAAGATCTTTCCACACCGATGTTTTCCACGACGTCTTCCGTCTCCCGGATACCGGCGGTATCCAGTAACTTAAGCGGAATACCGCCCAGATCCATCTTCTCGGAGATCACGTCTCTGGTGGTCCCCGGAATATCCGTGACGATCGCCCTTTCTTCCTTCAGAAGCCGGTTCAGGAGACTGCTTTTCCCGACGTTCGGAAGCCCGATCAGGGAAACCTTCAGACCGTCTCTCAGCAGCATACCTGTATCCGCGCTTTCAAGCAGCTCTTCTACCTTGTCCAGGATCTCTTTTGTCTTGTCCTGGATCTCGGTTTCCGTGATCTCCGGCAGATCGTCATACTCCGGATAGTCTATATTGACTTCGATATCGGCCAGCATGCGGATCAGTCCGTCTCTCAGCGCGTTCGCTTCTTTGAAAAGCCTGCCTTCCATCTGGGAAGAGGCTGCCTTCAGCGAGTAGCGGGTACCGGCGTCGATCATATCCATGACCGCTTCCGCTTCTGTCAGATCCATCCTTCCGTTCATAAAAGCACGTCTGGTGAACTCTCCCGGCGCGGCCATATGACAGCCGGAAGCGATCAGCGCTTCCAGGATCCGCCGGCAAAGGTACATGCCGCCGTGACAGTCGATCTCCACCGTATCTTCACCGGTGAAGGTCCCCGGGCCTTTCATGGGCAGGACCAGCGCTTCATCCAGCAGTTCGCCGTTTTTCGGATCCCGGATCTTGCGAAGGATCGCCTTGTGCGAGGAAAGCGCGGAAAGCTTCGTCCCTTTGATCAGCTTTTCACAGATCGAAAACGCCTCCGGACCGCTTACGCGGATCACAGCGACGCCCCCTGTCCCGACAGGGCTGGACAGTGCGCAGATGGTTGCTTCTTGATACATCATTTGTCTCCAACCAAAGTTTTTTTCTTTCGCCGGATCCTCGCAAAATTGGCCTTCTTTCCACGCGTGGGAGAAGCTCCTCGCACCAGGCCAAAAAGTTCCACCAATGCCCGTAGTGGTTTCCAGCGATTCCTCTCAAAAAGGCTCCTTTTTCCACCGGTGCCCGTAAATTTCATCAAAATTACGTGCATTTGTGGAGATATTGCTCCTCATGCGAGGAGGGGCGTCCGGATGATACGGGCGCTGGTGGATTTTTGCTTCCCTGCGTGAGGAGCTTCTCGCAAAGAAAGTAAAAGGGCCTTTTTTGCGAGGACCCGGCGGGTTAAGCGGCCCGCCGCCGACCGCGGGGAAGACCCGGCGGTCCAAAGACACCTGAATAGTAAAAGAAAAGGACTGCCGGGGCGACTCGTTCGGCGGGTGCCCCTGAAGCAGCCCTTTTTTCTATCAGCGTTTTCTTCTGGGTGTGATGACCACTTTGCGGTAGGGTTCCTCGCCCTCGCTGTAGGTCTCGACGCCGCGATCCGCCTGCAGAACGGAATGGATGATCCGACGCTCGTAAGGATTCATCGGCTCCAGCGCCACACGGCGGCCCGTTCTCTTCGCTTTCTTTGCCAGGTTGATGGCCAGTTTTTCCAGCGTCTCCTGACGGCGGGCACGGTACCCTTCGGTATCCAGTTTCATCCGGACATGATCGTTACGGCCCTTGTTGACGACCAGCGTTGTCAGGTACTGAAGGCTGTCCAGGGTCGTGCCGCGTTTGCCGATGATCACGCCCATGCCTTCTCCTTCGATATTGACTTCCAGAATGCCGTCTTCGGAGAATTCGGCGGAAAGCGTCGTTTCGATGCCCATGGCTTTCAAAACGTCGGTCAGGAAAGCGGTCACTTTCGCTTTGACTTCTTCCGCGTCGGCCGGGATCTCATAGACCTTCGGCTCGATCTCTTTCACTTCTTTCTCCGGAAGCTCTTCTTCCTGAACTTCCTGAAGACGCTCTTTCTTCGGCTGATTTCTGCGGCCGCGGCGGTCTCTTCTATCTTCGCTGCGCGAGGATTTCTCTTCGCTGCGGGAAGATTTCCGTTCGCCTCCGCGCGCTTCGCGCTCGGCGTTGGCGCGGCGGATCCGCTGCTCGATGGAATCATCGATGGTCACGGTCTCTCCGGTGGAGGTGACCGCTTCGTACTTTTCAAAATTATAGGGGGTGCTTTCCTGAGGTTCTTCTTTCTTTTCTTCTTTTTTCGGAGCGGGAGCTTCCGGCTTTTCTTCCTTGGCTTCCCTGACTTCCTTCACCTCTTCCGGTTCTTTCACGGTTTCCTTTTCTGCCATCGCTGCCATCTGGGCGGCTTTCACAACGTTGGACTGTGTATGGTCAAGAACGGATTCTTCCCCTTCTTTCAAGGTAGCGCGGATCCGGGCGGTCCGGTGGAACAGACCGAGGAGACCCTTGCCGCCTTCTTCCAAAACTTCTATCTGAACCTGATCACTGGAAGCGCCAAGCTGGAGCAGGGCACTGGTAATCGCTTCATCTACGCTCTTTCCTGTAACTTCAACCGATCTCATTCATTCTCCTTTTCCACTTCCGTGGTTTCTTCGGGGCTGACTTCGGTATAATCCACATCGATGGTCTCCGGCTCGTCCGGCTGATCATCATCATATTTCTCATCCGGAAGCTTACCGTCTATCATACTCAGCCGGCGAAGCTGTTCTTCAAGGGTTTCTGTCTTTTTCTGGATTTCTTTCTGTACCGCGATCCGGTTGCCGGCCATCTGAGACTTCGAAACGGTGTTGGCGGTTCCGATCCTTCCGCCGGTCGCGCGGTCGACTTTCGAACGGGATTCTTCCCTGGCTTTCTTCTTCTCGACCAGTTCGTCTCTTCTCTTCAGCGCTTCCTTGTATTCTTCCTTGTCGATGATCGAGTCGGAGATGTACTGAGACAGGATCGAGAACAGGTTACCGACGATCCAGTAAAGGCCGAGGCCGAGCGGCATGGAAGCCGTAAACCAGGCGGTCATCACCGGGAAGATGTACGTCATGTACTTCATTGTTTGCTGCTGCTGGGAAACGGTCCCGTCGGGACTCATCATTTTCTGACGGCGGTCGTTCGCCCGCTGCATCAGCCAGCTGGAAAGGAAGGTCGTCGCGCCGGAAAAGATCGGGAAAATGATCCCCCAGAGCTTCCAGCCGGGCGTTTCGGACAGGTTGAAGGTCAGCACGCCGGCGCCGAGGGTACTGTAGGCGTTGACGAGCTGATAGTTCTGCTGGAACGTCGCGTCGCCGGTCAGTTTCATGGTCTCCATGAAGCTCTGCCAGTCCGTACGGGACAGGTGATACATAAAGTCGATCACGCCTTCGGTCGTCGCAGGATCCCAGTTACGGATCCCCTTCACGACAGACGCGTAGGTCTCGGCATTCATTACGTCCTGATAACCGCTGATATTCTGTACGGTCGCGGCCATGGCCTGATACAGGTCTCCGATCTGGGTGACATAGAAAGGCACATTCCGCAGCATCTCAAAGAGCGCGAACAGAATGGGCATCTGGATAAGCAGAGGAAGACATCCGCTCATCGGGTTGGCTTTGTTTTCCGAATACAGCTGCTGGATCTCCTGATTCATCCGCTGCTGCGCTTCGGGATCTTTCTTGTTTTTGTACTTTTCCTGAATCTTGTTGACTTTCGGCTGCAGTCTTGCCATACGGCGGGAAGACCGCTGCTGCTTCAGCATCAGGGGCATCATCAGTGCCCTTACGATAAAGGTAAAGATAATGATCGTGACAGCCAGAGCCTGATTGGTCATGATCTGACTGATCACATAGAACAGTCCGTTGAAGATCCAGCTAAGCACGTACGCGAAGGGTTTCAGG
Organism: Bacillota bacterium; assembly: GCA_017620135.1. Lineage (GTDB taxonomy): Bacteria > Bacillota > Clostridia > Lachnospirales > Bianqueaceae > RUG760. The sequence goes on along the minus strand of JAFZQZ010000037.1, from coordinate 9,101 downwards.
ATCCACGAACTGGTAGCGGCCAGGATAATAGTTTCCAAAGGCGCTCTCCTCTCTAACAAATGGTTGGCGTTTTACGGTACCGGATCATATCCGCCGGGGTGAAAGGGATGACATTTAAGGATCCGCCGGATCGCGAGATACATGCCTTTAAAAACACCGTATTTTGCGATCGCTTCATAGGCATAGGCGGAACAGGTCGGGTAAAACCGGCAGGTGGGACGCCCTTTCAGTGGAGATATCCATTTCTGATAAAAACGGATCAAAACAAGCAGTACTTTTTTCAACGGGAAACCTTTTCCTTCCTGATCTTCAGCCTTTTGGCGAGCCGCATCAGCGATACTTCCATATCGGTGCTCTTTTTATCCGCGGCCGCTCCTCTTGCGACGATCACTATATCCAGTCCCTGAAGAAGATCCTGTTCATGAAGCCGGTACGCTTCCCTGATGATCCTCTTGACTCTGCTTCGTACGACACTGTTTCCGATTTTTTTTGACACAGTGATCCCAAGACGGTTACTGTCGGTGCCGTTCTCCAAAAAAAACAAAACAAAACAGAGGTCTGCCGCACGTTTCCCCGAACGGTAGACCGGGCTGAATTCACGATTTCTGAGGCTTTTTATCCTCATTCTGTGTTCCTCTTTGGGATTTTTAAGAAAAAGACCGGATCACTCCGGTTCTTCGTTTTGACCGAAAAGTCATTACGCGGTCAGGACTTTTCTGCCTTTATTTCTTCTTCTGGAAAGAACTTTGCGGCCATTGGCTGTTGCCATTCTTTTTCTAAAGCCATGTTCTCTCTTACGCTGTTTGGTCTTTGGTCTGTAAGTTGTTACCATATCCAGCTGCACCTCCTCCTGTTAAGCTAAAAAGAGCACCAGTCCATTATACTGATAGTCCCCTTCAAAGTCAAGCATTTTTTTGCCCACAAAACCCACTGAAAATGCCGCCTGCGGGGGTTTTTATCCACATTTTTGATCCAACTTATCCCCAATTTGTGGACAAAGCGGAAAGTTATCCACATCAAATCCTTTATTTAAGCATTTTTCAAACCAGTGCATTGGTTTTTATGTTATGCACATTATCCACAGCAGCCTTTTTCGCAAATTTTAAAGTTGAAACAGAGGATGGATTTTGCTATTATATAAGATAACCTTTTACTGAAACAATCGAATAGAGAGAATAGATTGGAGATATTTTCCAAAGGAGAATATGATGGGTTACAATGCTTCCCTTTTGCTTTCGGATCTGAAGAATGAGATCCAGCCGATGCTTTCGTCGGTCACGTATGAAACCTGGTTCGAACCTTTGAAGGCCGTTACGGTCGAAGACGATAAAGTACTGATCCTGGAAACCTCCACCCCGCTGGCGGATTCCATTATCCCCAAACGCTACAAACAGCAGATCGAGCAGATCCTGCAGGAGAAAGGATATCCTACCAAGTTCAAGGTCTTCCAGACCGGCACCTATACCGAGCAGGCAGCCAAACAGGTGGAAAAGGAACAGATGCACGTGGATCTTTCCCGCAAAGCCAACCTCAATCCCCGCTATACGTTTGAAAACTTCGTCAAGGGCAACACGAACAATATCGCTTTTTCCTGTGCCTTTGCTGTCGCGGAGATGCCGGGCGACGCCTATAATCCGCTGTATATCTGGGGAAATCCCGGACTCGGAAAGACCCACCTTATGCAGTCGATCGCGCATCATGTCCTGGAATACGATCCTTCCAAAAAAGTTCTGTATGTTCCGTCGGAGACCTTCACGAACGAGCTGGTCGACGCCATCAAGGACAACACGACCAACGCCTTCCACAACAAATACCGCGATATCGACGTCCTGCTGATCGACGATATCCAGTTTATCGGCGGCAAGGACAGTACCCAGGAAGAGTTTTTCCACACGTTCAACGCGCTTTATGAGGCGAACAAGCAGATCGTGATCTCCGGTGACCGTCCGCCGGAAGAGATCCCGCTGATCGAAGAGCGGATCCGTTCCCGTTTCCGCCAGGGCATGATCGCCGATATCAAGGCGCCCGACTTTGAGACCCGTGTGGCGATCCTGAAAAAGAAGGCTGAATTCCAGCGGGTCGAAGTGGACATGAACGTGCTTTCCTATATCGCCAACAATGTTTCTTCGAACATCCGTGAGCTGGAAGGCGCGCTGACCAGAGTAGTCGCTTTCTCCAAGCTCGGTCCTTCCGGCCGTCCTATCGATATCGACCTGGCGCAGGAAGCTTTAAAGGATTATCTGACCAGCACGGTCGTCTCACTGATCACCATTCCGCGGATCACGGACATCGTCTGCGAACGCTACAACATCCGGACCGACGATATCCGTTCCAAGAAAAAGCCCAAGGAGATCGCCTACCCGAGACAGATCGCGATGTTTCTCTGCCGGAAAATGACGGAAGAACCCCTTACCAGTATCGGCGGTTTCTTCGGCCGTGACCATACGACCGTCATCCACGCCATCAAGAAGATCGAGGATGATCTGAAGGGTCCGGAAGGCGACGAACTTCGCAGATCCCTGGAGGATATCGAGCGAAGACTGAACGGAGAATGATATATATAAAGGAAGAAAAATTCACAGTTATCAACTTTATTCACAATGATCTGTGTATAACTTTCCTGCCTGCTGTGATTTTCCTGTGAAGTCATCGTTTATAACTTTTGACTCAAATGAGACAGTTTTTCCCTTCTGTGGAAGCTGTGGAAAAGGATAAAAAACCAAAGGACATTATCCACGGATATTTCCACGGTAAAAATCCTGATAAAAAGACGGCCGGAAGAAGTTTTTCACATTATTCAGCCGACTACTACTACTGTTACTAAAAAACAAATCTGATGATATGATCTCATATCGCGAAAGGAGCATCTCCATGTACGTGATCTGCAACCGTAATGACCTGATGAAAAGTGTGGGAATTGTGAGCAAAGCTGTTTCGACCAGAACCACGATGGCGATTCTGGAAGATATTCTGCTGGATGCCGAAGGCGGAAGCCTGACCCTGGTCGGCAACGATCTGGATCTGGGTATCCAGACGACCATCGAAGCGGTCGTGAGAAAAGAAGGCAGCATCTGCGTCAACGCGAAGATGTTCTCAGAAATGATCCGCCGTCTGCCCGACGACGACGTCACACTGGAAACAGAGGAAAACGGCCGGATCAAGATCGAATGCGGTCATTCCAAATATACGATGGCGACCATGCCGGGCGAAGATTTTCCGAGACTTCCGGAGGTGGAAGGAAGACAGGAGATCCTGCTTTCGCAGGCGATCTTCCGTCAGATGATCAACGATACGATCTTCTCGATCGCGCCGGAGAACAGCGGAAGACCCATCCTGACCGGTGAACTGATGGATATTCGTGACGGGTATCTGTATCTGGTGGCGGTCGACGGGTTCCGTATCAGTATGAAAAGGACCATGGTCCAGTCGCAGGAAAACTTCAAGGTCACGATCCCGGGCAAAGCGATGAACGAGATCCGCAATATTCTGGAAACGGAAGAGGATTCTCTGATGAATGTTTCCTTCACCGGCAAACATGCGCTGTTCAGGATGAACGATACCATCGTCCTGACCAGGCTGCTGGAAGGAACTTTCCTGAATTATGAGAGAAATCTGGACATGGAGTTCAAGACGAAGGTCACGGTCAATCGCAGAGAACTGTTTGAATCCGTGGACCGCGCGGCCCTGATCAGCCGTGAGAGCAAGAACAGCCCGATCCGTCTGGAGATCGGCGAGGAATCCATCGTCATCACCTCCAACGCGGAAAACGGGACTTCCCGTGAAGAAGTCGGTCTGGTGCTGGAAGGCGAGCCGCTGACCATCGCGTTCAATCCCAAGTACTATCTGGAAGCGCTGAAATCCATCGACGATCTGGAAGTCCAGATCCTTTACAATTCCTCGCTGACGCCCTGCATTATCCAGGCGACGGAAGGAAAAGACTATCAGTACTTCATCCTGCCTATCCGGATGCATGCCTGATCCGCGGCACCTCAGGAGTCGGATATGGAAAAGAAGGTTCAGGTTTCCGGTGAGTTCATTCAGCTGAATCAGCTGCTGAAACTGGAAGATGTCGTCCAGAGCGGAGGAGAAGCCAAGGCGCTGATCGAAAGCGGCAAGGTCCTGGTCAACGGAGTAAAGGCGGATGCTGTCCGCAAAAAGCTCCGTCAGGGCGATACGGTCAAAGTCGGTCGGAATGTATGGGTCATAGAGCTGAAGGATGTTCGTTAAAAAGATACGGTTAAAAAACTATCGGGGCTATGATGAGCTGGAACTCAGCTTCGATCAGGGGATCAATATATTAAGCGGAGACAACGCCCAGGGAAAGACCAATCTTCTCGAGGCCGTCTATTACTGCTCGTCCGGAAGGTCTCACCGGACGACGAAAGATAAAGAATGCATCTATCTCGGACGGGAAGAGGCACTGATCAAGATCACTTTTGAACGATCAGCCGGACGGGAAGAACAGATAGAAATACATTTAAAGCAAAGCGGGAAAAAATCATTGGCGATCAACGGATATCCGGCCCGTCGCATCAATGATCTTTTCGGCCGCCTTCATGTTGTTTTGTTTTCTCCGGAGGACCTATCCCTGATCAAGCGGGGACCTGCCGAGCGGAGAAAATTCATCGATATGGAGATCTGCCAGGTCGACCCGGTCTATCTGTATGATCTGCAGCAGTATTATAAAGTACTGCGGCAGCGGAACCAGCTTTTAAAGGACGCTTCGAAGGACCGGAATTATCCGACCTACGCGGAAAAGATCCAGGCGGTGAAGGAGACCCTGTTCGCCTGGGACGCGCAGCTTACAAGCTACGGCGTCAAGGTGATGAAAAGAAGGGAAATGTTCGTTTCTCACCTGCAGGAATATACTTCGAAGATCCACCGGACCATCTCCCATGAGACGGAAGAGATGAAACTGATCTATCAGAACTCTGTGCCAATGGAGGAAACGGCGTTTCAGGAGATCCTGGAGAAGGAGATCGAGCAGGATCTTCGCTACGGGATGACGTCGAGCGGCCCGCAGCATGACGATCTCGTCATACTGATCAACGGGACGGACGTTCGAAAGTACGGGTCGCAGGGACAGCAGCGGACAGCCGCGCTTTCTCTGAAACTGTCGGAGCTTTCGATGATGAAGGAAGAGATCGGCGAAGCGCCGGTGCTTTTACTGGACGATGTGATGAGCGAGCTCGATGAAAACCGGCAGAAACAGCTGGCGGAATATGTGAAGGATCATCAGACGATCCTGACCTGTACGGGCGTGGAGGACAGTATCCGGCTGCTGCCGGTGGGCGCCCATTTCCATGTGAAGGCAGGGAAGGTGACGGAGGTTAAGGATGAGTAAGTTTTTTGCCTATATTTCCCGGATGAAAAATATCCGGCGCTGGGGACTGATGCGTTCCTTCCGGGAGGAAAACGTGCAGGAACATTCCCTGCAGGTCGCGATGTTCGCGCACGCGCTGGCCTTGCTGGAGAACGAGCGCTTCGGTGGAAACTACGACGCCGAACATGTGATGGCGATCGCGGTCTATCATGAGACGGCAGAGGTCATCACCGGCGATCTGGTCACGCCGATCAAATACTACAACGACGATATCAAGTCGGCGTACAAACATATCGAGGCGATGGCCGAGGAGCGGATGATCTCTATGCTGCCGGACGATATGGTCCCGCTGTACCGGCCGCTGATCCAGCCCTCTTCGGAAAAGGAGAAGAGGATCGTGAAGGCCGCGGACAAGCTGGCGGCCTATACGAAATGTCTGGAAGAGGTGCGTTCCGGCAATCTGGAATTCGAAAAGGCGTCGGAAAAGCTGAAGAAAAGCATCGAGCAGATGGCGGAAGAATGGGATCTTCCAAGTGTGAGATGCTTTATGGAAGAGTTCATTCCCAGCTTTGAAGTGACGCTGGATGAACTGAACTGAAAAGGGCATGGAAAAAGGCCCGGATCTTCTCTTATGGGAGGAAGAAAGATGGAACTGGATCTTACTTTTGTTCAGGAAACGCTGAAACAGATCATGGCGATCGATTCTCCGAGCGGCTTTACGGCCGCGGTGATGGAGAAGGTCGAGGAAATTTCGGAAAGTCTCGGCTACGGGTTTGAACTGTCGAACAAAGGCTGCGGGATCATCACGGTACCGGGTCACGATCCGGAATATGTGGTCGGTTTCTGTGCCCATGTCGATACGCTGGGACTGATGGTCCGCAGCATCAAGGATAACGGCGCCCTTCGCTTCACACAGATCGGCGGACCGGTGCTCGCGACCTACGATTCGGAGCTGGTGCGGGTCTATACCCGGGACGGCCGCTGCTATGACGGGACGGTGTATTTTACGAAACCGGCCGGCCATGTGTATGCGGAAAGCACGGATAAACGGACGGAAGAGACCCTGGAAGTCCGGCTGGACGAAGATGTTTCTTCGAAAGAGGATGTCCTGGCGCTCGGGATCCAGGCAGGCGACTATATCGCGATCGATCCTAAGCTGATCATCACACCGTCCGGCTATATCAAATCCCGTTTCCTGGACGATAAGCTTTCTGTCGCGACGCTGCTGGGCGTGCTGGAATACCTGAGCAGTCACGGGATCGTTCCGTCGCATACGGTCAAGATCCTGATCTCCACCTATGAGGAAGTCAGTCACGGTATGAGCTGGATCCCGTCCGACATCAAAGAGCTGATCGGCGTGGATATGGGCTGCATCGGCGACGATCTGAACTGTACGGAAAAGATGGTCTCCATCTGCGCGAAGGATTCATCCGGTCCGTATGATTATGATATCACGTCGCGTCTTGCGGAGCTGGCAAAGGAAAACGAACTGAACTACTGCATCGACATTTATCCGCACTATTCGTCGGACGTCACCTGCGCGCTCTGCGGCGGGGCGGATATCCGAGGCGGACTTCTGGGACCGGGTGTTTTCGCCTCGCACGCCTATGAGCGTTCTTCGCTGGAAGCGGTGGAAAACACCATGAAACTTCTGATCGCTTATATGCTGGATTAATCATATCAATCAACAGGAGGTACCCACATGATCTACAGTGATTTTCACGGACTGAAACTGTCCCGGCTGGGATTCGGCTGCATGCGTTTCGCTACGGACCCTGTCACCGGCGCGATCGATCAGGAAAAAGTGAATGCCATGTTTAAGGCAGCCATCGCCGGCGGCGTGAATTACTTCGATACCGCTTATCCCTATCTCGGCGGCAATTCCGAGATCGCAATGGCCAGGGCGCTGAAGGATTATCCGAGAGAAAGCTATTTCCTGGCGGACAAGTTCCCCGGACATTCCTTGGTCGCGCCGGTCGACAATATCCAGCTGTTCCACCGTTCGCTGGAAAAGTGCGGCACCGACTATTTCGATTTTTATCTGCTGCACAATATCTCCGAATATTCGATCAAAACATACGAAGACCCAACCTATCATATCATCCCGGATATCCTGAAAATGAAGGAAGAGGGCAAGATCCGGCATCTGGGCTTTTCCTTCCACGGCGGCATTTCGCTTTTGAAGGATGTCCTCAGGCGCTATGAAGGCGTTTTTGAATTCGTTCAGATCCAGTGCAACTATCTGGACTGGACCTTGCAGAAAGCGAAGGAAGCCTATGAGATCATCACAGAGGCCGGCCTGGGCGTATGGGTCATGGAATCGGTCCGCGGCGGAAAGCTCGCGAATCTTCCGGAAAAAGCGTCCTCTATGCTGAAAGCGTTCGATCCGGCTGCCTCCGATGCCTCCTACGGTTTCCGGTTCCTGCAGGATCTGCCGAACGTGATCGTTATGCTGTCCGGTATGAACGAAGTATCCCAGGTCGAGGATAATCTGAAGACCTTTGAGACACATAAACCGCTTTCCGAAGCGGAAAGAGCGACTCTTTTCGAGATCGCGGAACTCTTAAAACAGGGCGTTCCCTGCACGGCCTGCCGTTACTGCTGCGACGGCTGTCCGATGGAACTGGACATCCCGTTCCTGCTGGACTGCTACAACAGCTGCAAGACCGGTTCCGGTCTGATCCCGATCATGCGTCTGGAAGGCCTGCCCGAGGAAAAGCGGCCGGCCGCCTGTATCCAGTGCGGTCAGTGCGCGCATGCCTGCCCGCAGCATATCGACGTACCGGCGACACTGACCGAACTCGCGGAGATCTTCGCCAGCGGCGCGAAATGGAGCCAGACCGCGCAGGCCCGCGACGATGAGATGAGAAAAGACCTCGGAACGAACGCATAAAAGAAATGTCAACAAAGATCGCAGCAACGGATCGGAAGATCCTGAAGACGGCCCGTACCATGATCCTGGAAAAAGGCATCCTGGAGACGGATATGAAGGATATCGCCGCGGCGATCGGTATGAGCCGGAGCACGCTCTACCGGCACTTTCCGGGAAAAGCGGATATCCTTCTGAAACTCGCGGACGAGGCGCTTAGTATCATCTGCAAGGCACAGACTCTCCCTTCGGGAAGAAAGTTCGATACAGGCTATGACGCCTTTGCCTGGCAGATGGGCCGGATGACGAAAGCCGCGCTGGATCATATCGAAGAGATCACCTTCCTGCGGGATTTCGACTGTCTTTACGGGAAGTACTGCCGGACAGAAAAGAATGATCCGGAGGGAGACGATCATCTCCCCGCCCTGTCCAGGATCTCCCCGCTGAAGGAAAGCTTTCAGAAGGGCGTGGAGGATCAAAGCATCCGTCCTTCCAAAGATCCGGAGCTCCAGGTACTGGCGATCTTTCAGAGTTTTCTGGCTGTCGCTGAACGGGTCCTGCCGGAAGAGGCCGCCTGCCGGAGCGCTTACGGGTACGGTCGCGAGATCCTGCTGAGCCATGTCAGGACCTTGCTTAGCGCGATAAAATCGTAAGAAAACTAAAAACGGGACATATGTCCCGTTTTATCAAAGTGAAGGAAATTCAGTTCTATGAAAGATGTTGCCGTTGTCCCGTGCGAAAGTTATGAAGCCTCGATCGTCGAAGCTTCGCTGCGGGAAGCCCTGGAGGAGACCGGCGGACTTGATTTTGTCCGACCGGGAATGAAGATCGTCATCAAAGCAAACCTCGTCACGGCCATGAAGCCGGATGCCGCCGCGACCCCGCACCCTTCGGTGGTCTGCGCGCTGG
>JAFZQZ010000036.1 GCA_017620135.1 Bacillota bacterium | reverse complement strand
GAGCCAGAACCCGAACCTGAACCGGAACCCGAGCCAGTGCCGGAGGAATCCTCACAGCCGGAACCGGAACCTGAGCCTGAACCGGAACCCGAGCCGGAGCCGACGGTAAACGCCAACGCGATCCCCATTGAGAAGCTGCATGGTTTCTACTATATCTCCAATACGACACAGCTGACTTTCAGTATCACGGATATCGGGTCCAACACGTTTACGCTGAATAATCTGTATGCCGGATCATCCTTCCTCATGACCTACGATCCGCAGACGAATACCGCGAAATCAGCGCCGGAAGACGATGGTGGCGTCAGCTTGTATGTCAAGCTGACTTTCAGCCTTAATTCAAACGGAACGGTCCATATGGTCTACACACCGAACCTCAACGGTACGGATCTTGAGGATACACCTTGTGATCAGGGCGGTTAACTATTCCGCCGCAGCTTGGTTGCGGAGGGAATGTTTTTTTCCAAAGCTGCAGTGACCTACCCTTTTGAGCAGCTTTTCCGCTGATCAGTGGGAATGAAAAGACAAAAAGAATGGACGACCTACCCTTATTCTTCGGTTTTTCACGAAAATGTGGGAAGGTCGTCCGGTTTTTTTTGAAATACATTCCCTCGCACGTCAGGTTGATGGCTCCGAGGCGTCTCGGGTCAGGTCTTTGACCCAGTTATATTTGTGATAGTTGACCCACACAGCCGGAAGCTTGACGATCTCATCCAGGTTTACGATCAGATAGACGACCAGCACCGGCCATTTCAGTACGAACGCGGACAGGAGACCGGCCGGTACGATGATGAACCAAAGCGTGATGATGTCACATTTCAGGCCGAACTTCGAGTCACCGCCGGCGGTGAAGATGCCGGAGATCGTCGTGGAGTTGAGGGAACCGCCGAGAATATTGAGGGCATTTACGACCAGCATCCAGGGCAGGTATGCCTGCGCGGCGGGCGTCAGGTCGGCGACTTTTAAGAGAACGGGCGTCAGGCTGATGAGCACGATGTCTGTGATAACGGCGCCGACGATCGAACTGATGCAGAGCATATGGCCGTAGAGCTTCGCGGTATCCAGTTTTCCGGCTCCGAGTTCATGGCCGACCATAATACCGGCACCGGCTCCGATGCCCTGGCAGAAGCAGAAGGTCAGGGATTTCGCTACGGATGCGATCGAGTTCGCGGCAATGGCGTCCTGGCCGAGACGTCCCATGATCACCGTTCCCATGGAGAAGCCAAGGCCCCAGACGAACATGTTCGCTACAATGGGGGTGACTGGTTTCCAGAAATCTTTCCGGTCGAGCGGATCTACATGAAGGACATCGGACAGGTGGAAGGAGATGGTCTTTGCCAGCGGGATCTCAGATACAACTGCGGCATCGCCTTCTGTGGGAACTCGCTTCGCGTGGAAGAAATCCGGAAGGACAAGAAGAAATGAAATCGCACGGGAAATGACGGTCGCAAGCGCCGCGCCGGCGATCCCCATGGCCGGGAATCCCAGCAGACCAAAGATCAGGATCGCGTTCAGGACGATGTTGATCACGACTGCGCCGGAACTGATGAGGGAACTCTTTTTAGCCCGGTCGGTGTTTTTAAGAACGCACAGGAAGATCTCCGTGACACCGGTCAGCAGGTAGTTCAGGCTGACGACACGCAGGTAACCGGCGCCAAGTTCGATCAGTTCCGGATCGGAAGTCCAGATCTTCATAAGAAGGCGCGGACAGAAGGCAGACAAGGCAGTCATGAGCAGGCTTACGATGAAGGTCGGCCCCATGACCAGGCCGGTAAAACGTTCGACAGCCCGCATATCTTTCTTTCCATAGTACTGCGCGACAAAGATACTGGCACCGATCGTCATCGATCCCAGGAAAAGATGAAAGACAAACATGACCTGTCCGGCCAGAGAGACGGCCGACATGGCGTTCTGATTCAGCCGTCCCAGCATGAACGCGTCGGAGGCGGAGACCAGCGACAGCATAAAGTTCTGGAAGGCGATGGGAAGGACCAGGGCGAACAGCTTTTTATAGAAGACTTTCTTTTCAGGAGCCATGACGATACCTCAACATACAGAATCCTGCCCAGTATAGCATGAAAGGAAGGCAAAGGATATAACAATCATATTTTAGTTTTTCAGATATTTATCCATCCATTCAGTGATCTCTTTGATGCGGCGGATCCTGTGTTTGGGTTTGCCGCCACGGGAAAGACCGTGGCCTTCACCTTCGAAGAGGACAGCCCGGGCAGGGATGTGGCGGTAGCGCATGGCCGTGAAGATCTGCATACTTTCGGAAAGCGGGCAGTTGTGGTCCAGAAGAGAATGAATGAAAAGTGTAGGGGTCTCGATTTTATCGACATAGGCAGCCGGAGAGTTCCACCACAGGCGGACCGGATCGTCCCAAGGCTTGCCGCCCACTTCAATGGGATCGAAGGTGAAGCCGATCTCGCTGGCGGAAAAGTCAGAAAGCCAGTTGGAAAAGCTGCGCTGGCTGCAGGCAGCTTTGAAGCGGTTCGTGTGGCCCAGGATCCAGTTGGTCATCCATCCGCCATAGCTGCCGCCGGTGACGCCCAGCCTGTCCGGATCGAGGTTCGGTGTGGTTTTCAGCGAGTGATCGACGAACTCCATGAGATCGTTGTAGTCGATAGTGCCGTACTTCCTGCGGATGTCGGCGAAGTCATCACCACGTCCGGCTGATCCACGGGGATTGCAGAACAGCACATAGTAGCCCTGGCCGGCCCAGTACTGCATTTCGTTGAAGAAACTGGTGCCGTAAGCGCCGCGAGGGCCGCCGTGAATGTTCAGGATGCCGGGATACTTCTTTTCCGGATCCATGTCGATCGGCGCCATGATCCATCCGTCGATCCGGACACCATCGGAGTTCGTATAGGGGATGTATTTCGGTTTGGCAATATACGTGTCCTTGAAGAGCTCTTCGTTGAAATGGGTCAGCTGGCGGATCCGGCTGCCGGGAGTTTTGAAGTACAGCTCCTGCAGCTCGCCTTCGCGCATACCCACAAAGAGCAGATTGTCGCCGTGAAGATCGTAGCTTTGCAGCGCGACCTTCCCATCGTAGATGACCTCGGGAGCGCTGACACCTGTTTCTTCAACGCCGCGGCGGAAGAGGACGGCCTTTGTCCGCATCAGTGCGAAATAGACCAGCTTTTCGTCGTGGATGATGAAATTCGCTCCATATCCCAGGGCGGAATCGGTCATTGGGATATCGCCGACTTCTGGCAGATGATCATCCACCAGACGGAGTTCGCCGTTCTCATAAAGATAAAGGCAGGGCGTTCCCCAATAGTCTTTGGTGCCTTCCGGCATGGCCATGACCCAGAGATGATCTTTCCCGAGGGCAAAGTCGGAGAGAATGCGGGCGTTCTCGGGGATCAGCGTGTTGATGTGGTAAGTCGTATCTTTTGGCTCAGCAGGTTCTTCTTGCTTGGCCGAATCATCAAAGCAGACTTCAAATAAGCCATTCTCGAAAGCAGGCTTATCGCTGAAGGAAGCACCGGAGTAAATCAGGCGGCCGTCGTTACATTCATAGGTATACAGCCGGAAGAGACCATCTGTCAGACATTTGGTCTCTTTTTTCTTTTCATCATAGAGGAAGAGATGGTTACGGAACCGGGAGATGAACTCACCGTTATCAGTCCAGTAGGGGATCTCTTCCAGCACATGATAATCATCATAATCGTCCAGCTGATCCTTGTCCTCGCCGTCCGGATCGGGACGGTTCAGGTCGATCTCGCTGCTGAAGGCATACAGACCTTCGCGGACTTTTTTAATGGAACCGACATCGTAAGGAACTTCAAAAGCCGGTACCGCTTCGCCGCCGTCCAGTGGCAAGCGGTAGAAGACGGTCTTGAAATGATGTTTCTCCGGTTCATCCTCTTTGCGGCGGTTCAGCGGGAGGAGCAGCGTATTCTCATCATCGTAGATGAAGCTGCTTTCCTTACCGAGACTGGTCAGCTGGCGGACGATGGGCGCTACCGAGATAGCTTTGCCGCCTTGAGCGTTTGTTTCCGGAAAGCGGACCATATAGAGAACGGAAGTGTATCTGTTTTCCTTCATGTCCGCTTTCTTTGCAACGAAGACCGCGGTTTTGCCGCTGGGCGAGAAGGTCGGACGGGAAAGGAATGTGTAATCTTTCAGGGCATCAAGAGCAAGTGGTTTCATAGGATTATCTCCATAATCAGAGCAGTGTAAGCTTTGTGTGTATAAAAAAGCGTTGTAATTTGATGTGATTTATCCAGAGGGATTGAGGAGTGTATAACAATGACTGTATTTTGCCAACTATTTATCCAATGACAGTTCTGGCAGGTTGAAAAATGTATAAAGAAAAAGGATTGTATCAGATTCCTTATACAATTGACGGTGGAAGGAATTTGAAGTGTATAAAAGAAGGGATGAAATCAAAGTTTTTTATACAATTCAGCGAAGCAGGCGCATGAAAAAGAAGAGGCAAAGGCAATAGGAAGCGCCAGCCGCGCGGCAAAGCAAAGGGCAATGAAAAGCCATATTTCAGGCATTCATTGCCCTTGCGGTTATCAGTCTTTTTCCTTGCCGTAGCCGGCTTCCTTGAGCATCATGTCTTTGACTTTCATCAGTCGGACCTGGGTGGAGCGCTCGTTCTCATCCAGTTTCATGGTGATGTAGCGGATCCCCTGCTGGGTCTCCGGGATAATGACATGTTCCAGCGCGTTGACGCGGCGGCGGGTCTTTTCGATCTCGGCGGCCATCAGCTGACAGGACTTTTCCACTTCCGCCAGCTTCAGCATTTCCGGGAAGACGGCGGCCAGAGAGCCGACGGCGTCATCGAGATCCGCGGAGGTGAAGGCAAAGCCGTAGGAGTAGATGTCATTCGCGTCGGCGGTCCGGGTCGTATAGTCGAAGACGGGGATGTCGACACTCATGACATTGCGCTTATCGACCGTCAGCTGGACTTCCTGCTTCGGCGCCATGAGGGCGTCCTGCAGGGTCTCTTCCGACATGGTGGATTTCGCGAGGACAAAGTCCAGATCGGCGGCTTTGATCTTTTCTTCCACCTTCTGGCGAAGCTCCATGTTGATACGCACCATATCCAGAAATTCCCGCATCAGTTCATCCCGCTTGTCCTTCAGAAGACGATGCCCTTTGATCGCTGTCCCAAGCTTTTTCTTCAGCCGGGTCAGCTCCATCCGGGTCGGGTTTACCTGTGTCGATGCCATGGCTTATTCCTCTTTGTCCTGTGGCGCGTAGTATTTATCCAGCAGCGCGTCACTGATACGTTTCAGCTCGGAACGCGGAAGGATGCGTAAAAGTTCCCAGCCGAGCTCCAGCGTCTCTTCGATGCTGCGGTCGGTGCGGTAGCCCTGAGAGACATATCGCTGCTCGAAGGCATCCGAGAACTTCGCGTAGATCAGGTCGGTCTCCGTCAGCGCGGCCTCACCGAGGATGACCATGAGTTCCTTCGCCTCTTTACCACGGGCATAGGCGGCGAAGAGCTGGTTCATGGTGGCGGCGTGGTCTTCACGGGTACGGCCCTTGCCGATACCTTTATCTTTCAGACGGGAAAGAGAAGGCAGAACGTCGACCGGCGGCATGATGCCTTTACGGTAGAGTTCACGGGAAAGGATGATCTGACCTTCGGTGATATAACCGGTCAGGTCAGGGATGGGATGGGTCTTGTCGTCCTCGGGCATGGACAGGATCGGGATCAGGGTGATGGAACCGTTCTTGCCCTTCTGACGGCCGGCACGTTCGTACATCGTCGCGAGGTCGGTGTACATATAACCGGGATAGCCGCGGCGTCCGGGGACCTCTTTACGAGCGGCGGAGACCTCACGCAGAGAGTCGGCGTAGTTCGTGATATCGGTCAGGATGACCAGAACGTGCATGCCTTTTTCGAAAGCCAGGTATTCAGCGGCGGTCAGCGCCATACGAGGCGTGGAGATACGCTCGACGGCCGGGTCGTTCGCCAGGTTCAGGAACAGAACGGAACGGTCGATGGCGCCGGTCTCACGGAAAGATTCCTGGAAGAAGTTGGCTTCCTCGAAGGTGATACCCATGGCGGCAAAGACAACGGCGAACGGATCGGAGGTGCCGCGCACCTTGGCCTGACGGGCGATCTGGGCGGCCAGCTGCGCGTGGGGCAGACCGGACGCGGAGAAGATGGGAAGCTTCTGGCCGCGGACCAGGGTGTTCAGACCGTCGATCGCGGAAATGCCGGTCTGGATAAACTCGGAAGGATATTCACGGGCAGCCGGGTTCATGGGCAGACCGTTGATGTCGAGACGTTTCTCCGGCAGGATATCGGGACCGCCGTCGATCGTGCGGCCCAGACCGTCGAAGACACGGCCGAGCATGTCGGGCGATACGCCCAGCTCCATGGAGCGGCCCAGGAAACGGACCTTACTGGATTCCAGGCTGATACCGGTGGAGGACTCGAACAGCTGGACCAGCGCATTCGGTCCGTCGATCTCCAGGACCTTGCAGCGGCGGGTCTCGCCGTCTTTCAGTTCGATCTCACCGAGTTCGTTGTAGGTGACGTTTTCGACTCCCTTGACCAGCATCAGCGGGCCGGTAACTTCCTGAATGGTACGGTATTCTTTTGCCATGACTTACAGGTCCTCCTTTCCGACTAAGCTGGCGGCCTCTTCCACGATCTCGCGGGAGACGAGCGCGTACTGGGCGTCGATATCTTTCTCGAGGGTATATTTGAAACGTCCGATCTTTTCGCGGCAGGCCATGGCGACCAGATCATTGATGGAGGCGCCGGCCTGGAGAGCTTTCGTGCCCTCCTCATAGAACGCGTAGACGAGTTTCATCAGGTAGTACTGTTTGCTGAGAGAAGTATAGGTGTCGATCTCATCGAAGGAGTTCTGATGCAGGAAGTCCTCACGGATCGAGCGGGCCGCTTCCATTCTCAGACGGTCCTGCGGTGAAAGGGCGTCCATACCGACCATCTTTACGATCTCGTTCAGGGAGGCTTCTTCCTGGAGCAGCGTCATCAGGTGCTGACGGGTGCTCATCCAGTCTTCCTTGACATTCTTACCGAACCAGTTTTCCATGCTGTCTAAGTACAGCGAGTAGGAAGTCAGCCAGTTGATGGCCGGGAAGTGACGCTGGTAGGCCAGATCCGCGTCCAGACCCCAGAATACCTTGACGATTCGAAGGGTGGCCTGGGAGACAGGCTCGGAAATATCACCGCCGGGAGGCGAGACGGCGCCGATAACGGAAAGCTGACCTTCACGGCCGTCCTGACCGAGGGAGATCACGCGGCCGGCGCGCTCGTAGAACTGTGCCAGACGGGAGCCGAGGTAGGCGGGGTAACCTTCCTCACCGGGCATCTCCTCGAGACGGCCGGACATTTCACGCAGAGCTTCGGCCCAGCGGGAAGTGGAGTCAGCCATCAGGGCGACGGAGTAGCCCATGTCACGGAAATATTCCGCGATGGTGATACCGGTGTAGATGGACGCTTCACGCGCCGCAACGGGCATATCGGAAGTGTTGGCGATCAGGATCGTCCGGTTCATCAGGGACTCGCCGGATTTGGGGTCCTTCAGCTCGGGGAACTCGTTCAGAACGTCGGTCATCTCGTTGCCGCGCTCGCCGCAGCCGATGTACACGACGATATCCGCTTCCGCCCACTTGGCGAGCTGGTGCTGGATAACGGTCTTGCCGGAACCGAAAGGCCCGGGAACAGCCGCGACACCGCCCTTGGCAATGGGGAAGAACGTATCGATAACACGCTGACCGGTGACCAGCGGCATCTCCGGCGCGAGCTTGCGGACATACGGACGACCTTTACGGACGGGCCAGGTCTGCATCAATTTGACGGGCACATCGCCTTTTTCGGTCTCGACGATGCCGATCTCATCTTCGATGGTGAAGGAACCGGCCTTGATGTCTTTCAGGGTACCTTTGACGCCGTAGGGGATCATGATCTTCTGGACGACCAGAGAGGTCTCCCGGACGGTTCCGATGATATCGCCGGCTTCGACATGGGCGCCGACTTCGACGGTGGGAACGAAGTCCCATTTCAGGCTGCGGTCCAGGGAAGGAACTTCCACACCGCGGGAAAGCAGGTTGGAGTTCGTCACTTCCATGATCTTGTTCAGGGGACGCTGGATACCGTCATAGATGGAGCCGATCAGACCCGGGCCCAGTTCGACGGACAGCGGCACTTCCATGGATTCGACGGGCGCGCCGGGGCCTAAGCCCTGCGTTTCCTCGTAAACCTGAATGGAGGCCTGATCCCCGTGCATTTCGATGACCTCGCCGATCAGACGCTGCTCGGAAACACGCACCACGTCATACATGTTGGCGTCGCGCATGCCCTCGGCGATGACCAGCGGGCCGGCTACTTTTTTAATGATTCCTCTAGTTTTGCTCATGGATCGTTTACCTCTTTAGCTGTTTGAAAACAGGATATCAGATCCGACAGCCTGTTCTACGGATTTTTTGACATTCGCGATCCCGGCGCCGGTATTGCCGGCAACACCCGGTATGGCGATGATCGCCGGAGTGAGCCTGGCCTGGTAGCGGGCGACTTCCCGGGGGATCCGGTTCATCAGCGCTTCCGTCATATAAATGACGCCAAAGCCGCTTTCGGCTGCGGTTCTAAGCAGACGGGAAGCTTCTTCATCGGTCTTGCCGTCGGTCGATAAAAGGGTAAGGCCAAGGGTGGCGAAGCCGTAAATGCTGTCATATTCGCCCATAACGGCTATTTTATACATACATTTCCCTTACCCTTTCCCGAATGGCTTCTTCCGAGAAACCATTCGCCTTGCCTGTCAGGATGATCCGGGCGGTCTTGATCTCGTTCATCCGTGCCAGGTAAAAGGCCAGAACCGGTCCGACAGATTCGGAATGCGTTCTTTCGGGCCGAAGCGATTCGATCAGGCGATTGTCGCACCAGCGTTCAAAGGCGGAGGCGGAGGTCTTCAGTGCTTCGACGCCTTCCTCGTAGCCTGCGCGGCGAAGGAAGGTGTAGAACTCGTCTTCACTCTCGGCGGCGGCGCGGGCAAGCTCCTTCGTATCGATCAGCGAGGAGGGGGCCAGCGCGTTTTCGATGAACGCCCGGGATTTCTTCATCTTCCGGCAGCGGACGGCGATCTTGATATCGCTGTAGGCTACCGTGGACTGAAGATAGTTTTTAAACAGGGGATTGGAAGAGGCGCTGCCGGCCTTTTCCATCGCGGACAGGGTCTCCCGGTCCACGAGCATATCGACAGCCTGCCCGTCACGGGTCTTGAGCATGAGCTCAAACGCCTTGGGCGCCAGATCACGCAGCGCTTCGGGCAGTTGGTCGTAGGTCTTTTCTTTCAGGATTTTCAGCATTTTTTCGCGGCCGAAATCTTCCAGAGGGAAGAACGCACCGGGATGCGGTCCCTCGGTGACCGTTTCCTTCACACCGGCTTTCAGATTGTGGAAAAGCTGCGGATAGGAAAGGATAAGGAGAAACTCGGGATCGAGGCGCAGTTCCTGCATCAGCGCCAGGGTCTTCGCTTCCTCGGAAGAAAGAAGGGCTTCCGGCGTATAGACTTCACCCAGGCCTTCCCCCCAGCCCTGCGCGCGCAGATGTTCCATGACGGCCTCGGCAGAGGGCATCGTGATCATCTGGGCGATGTCGGCATCTTTCAGGAGGGATTTTTCCCTGACCCGGATCCGGGCGACCGCGAATATGTAATCGAGATCATTCATAGCGGGTCTCCCTTAAAACAGATTCTGGGTGATCAGGTCGGATAACTGGTCCTTTTTCTCGGCGATCAGGCTCTCAAATGAGCAGTTCAGTTCTACGCTGCCATAGTTCGAAGAAGTATCCTGGTCTTTCTCATCCCGGTAACGAAGGATAAAGCCGCTTTTGATATCCGCAGCCTCCTTTGACAGGGTGAGCTTTCCGTCTTTCTTTGCTGCCGCCTCGTCCAGCTGATTTACGAAATCCGCGGGAAGACGGTCAAGATCCTTTGCACTGAACAGGATCTCGCCCTTGCCTTTCTGGATATTCTGATCAAGAAGACGAAGGATGACGCTGAAATACTCCGCGTCCGGAAGGTTCAGGAGTTTGTCGTGCGCGCTTTCCAGCACGTCGCGGATCAGATCCTGTTTGGCGGAAAGGATGCTCTGCTTTTGCTGCATACCGATCTGTGACTGGATCCTTCCGGCATAATCCTGAGAAGATCTGGCGGCTTTTTCCGCCGCTTCTTCCTTTATTTTGCCGGCTGCGGCCGTGGCTCTTTCCGTTACTTCTCTGGCGGCTTGTTTCGCTTCTTCGAGGATCGTTTCGACCTTGGCATTCGCTTCGCTGAGGATAGATTCTTTGATACGATCGATTCCTGCCATGGTTTTGTCTCCTCTTTTCGATTAAAGGTTCGTGACGGAAAGAATGGAGATCAGGAGGGCCAGGATGGCGTAGGTCTCGACCATGGCGGGGAACAGCATGGCTTTACCGAACTGGTCGGGTTTCTTTGCCACGACGCCAATGGAAGCGACAGAAGTTTTGCCCTGGTAGATCGCGGAAACGAGACCTACGATGGCGATGGGAAGGCAGGCGATCATATACATCAGACCGGT
>JAFZQZ010000035.1 GCA_017620135.1 Bacillota bacterium | reverse complement strand
GATGGCTGCGACCACTGCTGCGCGAACTGCGGCGCCATGCGGACCTGCCCCTCCAGGAAACCGGAAGGAGGTGAGACCAAATGACCAACCTCATATTGATCATTATCACCGGCGCTCTCATCAATAACGTCGTTCTGAACCAGTTCCTGGGCATCTGCTCGTTCCTCGGCGTATCCCGTGACATGAAAGCTTCCGCCTCACTGGGCGGCGCGGTCATTTTCGTCATGACGATCGCTTCCGCGGTAGCCTCGCTCCTGTACAATTTCGTGCTGGAACCGCTGGGCATGGACTTCATGAAGACCATCGTGTTCATCCTGGTCATCGCCGCGCTGGTGCAGATCGTCGAAATGTTCCTGAAGAAAACCTCTCCTTCCGTTTACAAAGCGCTGGGCATTTACCTGCCCCTCATCACCACGAACTGCGCGGTGCTGGGCGTAGCGCTCACGAACGTACAGGACGGGTACAACTTCATCGAAAGCGTCCTGTCCGGTTTCGGTACCGCGGTCGGCTTTACCCTGGCCATCGTCCTGCTGGCCAGTATCCGAAGCCGCATCCGTGAGGAAGATATCCCCGAACCGCTTCGCGGCGCACCCATCGTCCTGATCGCGGCGGCCCTGATGTCCATCGCGTTCATGGGCTTCTCGGGACTTTCATTCTAAGGAGGGCTCGGGTATATGCAGATCATTATCATCACGACGATCGTCATCACGGTGATCGGTATCCTGGTGGGCGCCGGCCTGGTGTTCACCGGCAAGAAATTCCATGTAGAAGTGGACGAGAAAGAAGCGGCGGTGCGTGAATGCCTGCCCGGCAACAACTGCGGCGCCTGCGGCTATGCCGGCTGTGACGCCATGGCGGCGGCCATCGCTTCCGGTGACGCGCCGGTCAACGGCTGTCCCGTCGGCGGAACGCCTGTCGCCGAGAAGATCGGTGAGATCATGGGCATCTCCGCGGAGGCGGTCGACCGGAAAGTCGCTTTCGTCAAATGTAAGGGCTCCTGCGAAGTTACGAAGAACCAGGGCAACTATATCGGTATCAAGGATTGCCGCAGCGCGGTGCTCGGCGGCGTGCCCGTCAGTGAGTGCGACTACGGCTGTCTGGGATTCGGTTCCTGCGTATCGGTCTGTCCCCAGCACGCGATCCGCGTGATCGACGGCGTGGCCGTCGTGGACGAGGACAAGTGCGTGGCGTGCGGACTGTGCGTCACGACCTGTCCGAGACACCTGATCGAACTGGTCCCTGAAAAGAGCCATGTGCGTGTCCAGTGCTCCAACAAGGACAGAGGACCGCAGGTCAAGAAGGTCTGCCAGGCCGGATGTATCGGCTGCAGTCTGTGCGTACGGCAGTGTGAGTTCGGCGCCGTCGCCGTGGACGCCAACCTGGCGAAGATCGATTACGAAAAATGTACCCAGTGCGGCAAATGCGCCGCCAAGTGTCCGGCCAAAGTCATTATTCCCCCGATTCCTTCGGAGAAAGAAATGTAACGATGGACAAACAGAAAACAATTTACAAAATCATCGCGTCTGTACTGATCGTCGGGATAGCGGCGTTCGGGATCCTTTCCCAGACAAGGATGTATCACCTGCAGAACCGCGGTGACCTGGGACCTCTGTCCCGGGAGGATATCCAGTACCTGAATGTCGCCGCACCGGCCGCGACGAGCAAGGACGGCACGGTAAACGCGGCGGACTGGGCGGCGGTCTATCCCCAGATCTCCCTGACGATGGGCGCGAACAGCGACAACAACTATGTCATCGACTATCTGGAGCAGGACCCGTATCTGGTCAATATCTATGAAGGATACGGTTTTGCCAAGGATTACGGCAGTGCCAGAGGCCATGAGTATACACTGGAAGATGTGTACAAGACTCAGCGTCCGCACGGACAGGCCAAATGTCTGACCTGCAAGACGCCGAACTTCGCGAAACTCGTGAATGATCAGGGCGTAGGCGTCTATACCATGGACTTCGAAGAAGTCTTCGCTATGATGGAAGAGAATGTCAGCTGCTACACCTGCCACGGCAACAACGCGGGCAACGGCGGCGAGATCTGGATCTCCCATTCGTATGTGAGAAAAGCGCTCGGCGAGAACATCGATACCATCGATCCGGCAACGCTTTCCTGCGGACAGTGCCATATCGAGTATTACTTCACGCCGGAAAACCAGGAAACCATGATGCCTTACTCCAGCGTCGAAGAGATGACGCCGGACGCCATCCTGGCCTACTACGATTCGATCGGCTTTGCCGACTGGACACAGGAATCCACCGGCGCTCAGCTTCTGAAGGCGCAGCATCCGGAAATGGAGACCTACCTCCAGGGCAAACACGCCGCGCTTCTGAACTGCGCGGACTGCCATATGGCCATCGAGATGGATGAAGACGGAACCGTGTATCACAGCCACTATCTGGCAAGCCCCCTGGAGAACGAGACCCTGCTTTCCACCTGTGCGCAGTGCCACGGTGATACCGACATGGTCACCTTCGTCCACAGCCTGCAGGAGAAAGTCGTCGCCCGCGAAACGGAAGTCGGCAACCTGCTGGCCCAGTTCAACGACTACCTGGCGGAAGCGGTTTCAGAAGGAAAGATGAGTGAGGAACAGCTGGACGAGGTCCGCGGCATCTACCGGAGCGCCCAGTGGTATTTCGACTTCTGCTATGTCGAGAACGCGGAAGGCGCGCACAACTCCGATCTGGCCTACTACTGCCTGGACAAGGCGGAAGAACTGATCTATTCAGGACTGGGCAAGCTCGGTAAATAAATCCTGTTTCACACTGAAATAAAAACTGCCGATTGGATCAGGCAAGGCCTGCGCCGAAGGCGCTTGACACCGGCGCCTGATCCAGTCGGTTATTCTTTTTCCGGAGTATTATGAAAAAAGTTTGGAAATTTCTGACCTCCATGAAGCTGGCGATCGTCCTGCTGATCATCCTGGCGGCGGCTTGCGCCGGAGCGAGCTTTATCGGTCAGGGTCAGTCGTACGATTACTACGTTCAGATCTATTCGGAACGGACAGCGGCCCTCATCCTGGCGCTGTCGCTGGATGACGCGTTTCACAGCTGGTGGTTCATCGTCATCAATGCGTTCCTCTGTCTGAACCTTTTGGGCTGCAACCTGATCCGCTTGCCGCAGCTCATCCGGCGGACGAAGGCAGAGAAGACGCCGGATCCCAAAACGATGATCAGCGCCGGGATCCGGGAGGAAGGGATCAGCGATCCCGGAAAAGTATTCGATAGCCTTCATTTTACGTCGCCGGCGGAGGGTACGTATGAAGGGAAGAAGACGCTGACCGCCTCGAAAAACCGGATCGGATACTGGGGCGCGTGGGTCACGCATCTGGGCATCCTCCTGTTGATCATCGGATTCAGTCTGGGTCAGATGACCCATCAGGAATACACGGTGTACGGCGTTCCCGGTCAGACGAAGCTGATCGAAGGGACGGATCTGGCAGTTACGATCGATGATTTCCGGATCGGCCTTCGTGAGGACGATACGGTCGAGCAGTATACGTCGGATATCACGGTGCAGGATCTCTCTGTCCCGGACGGCGCCAGGGAGTCGACGGAGATCTCGGTCAATCATCCCGGTAAACTGTTCGGGATGAGTTTCTATCAGAATTCCACCGGATGGGCAGCGAAAGTTGGCATTAAAAAGAGTGGAAATGATCTGCAGAGTGAGGTAATCTGTGCGGGAGAATATGTGCCCGTCAAGGATCTGCCGGAACTGGTCGTGTTCTTCAACGCTTTCTATCCGGACTATGTAATGGTACCGGGCGTAGGCCCGCAGACGCAGTCCGGACAGCTGAAGAATCCCGCCTATCTCTATTCTCTGTATTATCAGGGAGAGATCCTGGGAATGAATGTTCTGATGCCGGACGAGAAGATCACGGTCTCGGATTATGAGATCATCTTCTCCGAACCGCAGCCCTATACGCTGATCCAGGTGAAGAAGGATTCGTTCCAGTCGCTGGCTTTTCTGGGCGGCATCCTCACGATGATCGGCCTGATCCTATCGTTCTATCTGCTGCCGGAGAAAGTCCTGGCGGTGGAAGAAGAGGACGGGACCTATACAGTCTACGGACACTCGCCCAAAGGCAGCGCCTTGTTTAAGGAAAGACTGAAAAAAGCAGCCCGGGCGGCCCAGACGGACCAGGCTGAATCTCAGCAGTCACAGCAGTAGGAGGATCTGATGCTTCTGGTTGAGAATACATTATTCACGATCGTTATGATCATTTACTTCGTCTCGATGATCCTTTACTTTATTTTCATCGCGGCGAAGAAAGAGGCCTTTTCGAAGATCGCCGTTTATCTGCACCTTGGCGCGCTCGTGCTGCATACGGCGGCGCTCGTCTGCCGCGGGATCGGCGCGGGACGGCTTCCGCTCACGAACCAGTATGAATTCGCGACCTCTTTCGCCTGGGGGCTGTCGCTCGTTTCCCTGATCTTCATCTGGAAATTCAGATTCCCGGTGCTCGGCGCGTTCGCGGCGCCCGTGATCTTCCTGGTCATCGGGTACGCAGCGATGCAGAGCAAAGAAGTCAAGGAACTGATGCCGGCGCTCCGCTCGAACTGGCTGGGATTCCACGTTTCGACGGCGATCATCTCCTACGGCGCCTTTGGGGTTTCCTTCGTGCTGGGAATCATTTTCCTGCTGCGGGACCGGATGAAGGAAGAGAGCTTCTGGGGACAGCACACGCCGTCCAAAGAGAAGCTGGACATGATCAGCTACCGGGCGGTGGCGCTCGGCTTGCTGTTTCTGACGTTCACGATCATCACCGGCGCGATCTGGGCCGAGCGGGCCTGGGGCAGCTACTGGTCCTGGGATCCCAAGGAGACCTGGTCGCTCGTGACATGGATCATCTACGCGATCTATCTGCACCTTCGGATCCGGCGCGGCTGGGAAGGCAAAGCCGCCGCGACGTTCGCGGTGATCGGCTTTATTTGCGTGATCTTTACCTACATCGGCGTGAATACGCTGCTTCCCGGCCTGCACAGCTACAGATAATGCTGTCTGACTGCCATTCGATTCCCGCCACCTGGGCGGGGGAGGTCATATGAAACAATTACTCACGAAAGATAAGAGCTTTTACCGCTCGCTCGTGACGCTCGCGATCCCGGTCGCGCTGCAGGGACTGATCACCTTTTCGGTCAACTTTGCCGATAACCTGATGGTCTCTACCCTGGGCGACTCCGCGATCTCCGGCGTGTTCATGGGCAGCCAGATCCAGACCTTCCTGCAGATGTTTTCCGCCGGCATCGAAGGCGCGGTGCTCATCCTGTCTGCACAGTACTGGGGAAAGGGCGATACAGCCAGTATCAAGAAGATCATTGCGATCGGCCTTCATTTTTCTCTTCTTTTCGGTCTGCTGCTGACAGGTTTCTGTGCCATTATCCCGGCACCGGTCATCCGCATCTTTACTGCTGATCTGGACGTCATCCGCGACGGCGCGATGTACCTGCAGATCGTCTGTTTTTCCTATGCTTTCTTCTGTGTGACCCAGGCACTGATCGCCGCCATGCGCAGCGTGGAGGTGACCCGGATCGGCATGGTCGTTTCAGCCATCAGCTTGGTCTTCAATATCAGTCTGAACTATATTTTGATCTTCGGTAAGCTCGGCTTCCCCGCGATGGGCATCCAGGGCGCGGCGATCGCGACCGTGATCTCGCGTATGGTCGAAACGACCGTCATGGTGATCTACATCTTCCGGATCGACCAGAAGCTGAAGATGAAGTTCCAGGATATCCTGCAGAGCGATAAGCTGTTGCGGCACGATTTC
The DNA here is from genome assembly GCA_017620135.1 of Bacillota bacterium. Lineage (GTDB taxonomy): Bacteria > Bacillota > Clostridia > Lachnospirales > Bianqueaceae > RUG760. The sequence continues at coordinate 2,269 of JAFZQZ010000035.1, read as the reverse complement.
ATCCGTTACGGGCTGCCGCTCGTCGGCGGGCAGGTCGTCTGGAGCGTCAATATGATGGGCAACTCGATGATCATGGGCCGCTTCAACCAGCAGGTCATCGCGGCAGTCTCCATGGCTAACACGATGAACTCGCTGGCCTATGTGACGATGAGTGGCATGAGTTCTGCCGTAGGCATCATCACCGGCAAGACAGTCGGTGCCGGCAAGCGGGAGCTCATGAAAGAATATGCTTATACGACGCAGATCCTGTTCCTGGGGATCGGACTGTTCACCGGTCTTTTGATCATCCTGCTGAGAGGCCCGTTCATCTCGCTATATTCAGGCGTGACCGCCGAGGCGGCCGGCTTCGCGAAGCAGTTCATCACCGTGCTTTCCGTGACGATGATCGGTACCTGCTATCAGGCTGCCTGCCTGTTCGGACTGGTCAAGTCGGGCGGTGATATCGACTTCGTCTTCAAAAACGACACGATCTTCGTCTTCGGTGTGGTGCTGCCGTCCGCGATCATCGCGGCCTGGCTCGGCGCACCGGCCTGGGTCGTCTTCGCCTGCCTGAAGAGCGACCAGATCCTGAAATGCATCGTAGCGTACTTCAAGATCAACAGCTTCAACTGGATGAAGGACTTGACGAGAGACAAGGAGATGAGTCGTGAGCCGAGGGACTAAGAATTGCAGAAACAGCGGTTTTTATCCCATTTCAGCTGTTTCCAGGAGTTCGGATGGACTAAGAATTGCAGAAACCACCGGTTTTTATCCCACTTTTCAAGTGAAAATCAGAAAAAGTGGGATAAGAATTGCATATATGAAAAAATGTAATCCTTCGCGTCCCGTTGATGCAGGTGAAAAGGGACAAAAAATGCATATATAAAAAAAGTTAGTCCATTGAAGGCATCAGACAGCTTGAACAAGAAATGAAAAGGGAGCATACCATTTGGATATGCTCCCTTAAATTGCTTATAGAACCTGTTCAGCCTTTCTCTTCGATCATGGAAAGCGCGCCGTAAAGGATAGAATCATCGCCAAGGGCTGCTTTCTTGAGTTCGACGGTGTTGCGGATGGACGGCATGCAGTAGCGGTCGACTTCTTTCAGGATCTTCTCCAGGAAGATGTCGCCGACTGCCTCGATGACGCCGCCGCCGAAGACCACGATGTCCGGGCTGAAAATGTTGATGATGTTGCCGGTCGCGATCGCCAGGTAATGGCAGGAACGATCAACAGCTTCTGTCGCGACCGGATCGCCGGCCGCCAGGGCCTTTTTCAGGGCTTTGCTCTTGAAAACGCCGTTTTCGATGTTTGAAGTCAGCATGCTCTCACGACCGCGGGATGCCTGCTGTAGAATGTAGGCGGACATACCTTTCTTGGCGGAGAAAGCTTCCAGACAGCCTCTCTGGCCGCAGCCGCAGAGCGGTCCTTCGGAGTTCAGGACCATGTGGCCCAGTTCCGCGCCTTTGAACTTGTGGCCGGTATACAGTTTATCTTCCAGGATCAGGCCGCCGCCCATACCGGTGCCTACGAAGAAGCCCGCGACATTATGATAGCCCTGCGCGGCGCCGTGTTTGTACTCGCCGAGGACGCCGACATTGACGTCGTTGCCGATATAGAAAGGCGCTTCGAACTGGTTGCGGATCGGGGAAGCGATATCATAGTCTCTCCAGGGAAGGTTCGGGGAGAACAGGATGACGCCGGCATCCTGATCGATAACGCCGGGTGCGCCGGCCGCGATCGCGTGAATATCTTTCTTCTTGATATCCGCTTCCTTGAGCATCTCGGAAACGACACTGATGATCACTTCCTCGACGTTCTCTGTGGAATCGCCGCCTTCTTTGGTTTTCTTTTTCAGACGGTAAATGATTTCGCCCTTTTCGTCAAAAATCGCGCCAAGGATCTTGGTTCCGCCGATGTCCAGACAAATGTTATATTTTCCTGCCATGTGATTTCCCTCCTTCGATATTACGCGTGCCGGTGCACGCCGCAAGAAAAAACTATATATCTATCATACTGGAAATCAAGCGAAAAGGCAATAAAAAAGTCGCAAAAAGAAAAGCCCTGATCAGGCTTTTCAGACTGCTATTTAAAAGCCCCTTTCAGGACTATTCCCTGAAAGGGGCACATGAGATCATTACTGGCGAAGTGTTAGAGCCGGGAAATTTGAACCACTTAAAGACAAGCGAATTTAACCAATTATAGACATTTTATTATAGCCATTGCACCAGTCTTTGGTTAAAAAGAATTGTTACTTTGATGTGACAGTGCCTGTTTCAACAGCAAGAGT
>JAFZQZ010000034.1 GCA_017620135.1 Bacillota bacterium | reverse complement strand
TATCCCATTTAGTATCCTCTCGAGCCTTCCGATGGACTAACGATTGCAACCATTGCATTTTTTATCCCACTTTCCTTTTCATTCCAATAAAAAAAGGGATAACAATTGCATATAGTAAAAATCTTAGTCCATTGTGCTTATGGATTTATGGCTGAAAGGGATAAAAAAACGAGTATCTGCAATTCTTAGTCCATCACCTACTGAACCTGGCTCCGGAACCAGACGGTAAAGAAATGAACAAGAGAAAAAATATCCCCCTATTATTATTGTCGGCAGTTTTACAGTGAATTTTTAAAATTTTTATAAAGTTACCAGATTTGTCAAGAAAAAGAGCAATGAAAAAGGCCTGTCCGAAGACAGGCCAAATCGAATGACAGTGGTCACCGAAGGCGAACGCCTCCAATGCACCAAAGGCGAATGCCTCTTGCTCACAAAAAGTGATCAGCTCTAGCCGCCCAGGTGGAATACTCCGATCAGGAATACCCAGCAGAGGCTGTAGTAGATCACGACCGCGATAAAGTCGTTGATCGTGGTGATCAGCGGACCCGACGCTACGGCCGGATCGATACCGATCTTCTTGAAGAACATGGGGATCAGCGTTCCGAAGGTGCTGGAAATGATCATCGCGATCCACATCGAAATGCCGATGCAGGCGGAGACCAGATACGCGAAGCCGATCGGCCGGCTTTTCAACAGCCAGATATATAGTCCGACCAGTACAAAGGCCACCAGCCCAAGCAGCAGACCGTTCGTCATACCTACGCGCTGCTCTTTAAACACGAACTTCAGTTTTTGTTTGAAGTTCAGAGTCTCGTCTGTCAGCACACGGATCGTGACCGCCAGAGACTGGGTGCCGGTATTACCGGACATGTCCAGGATCATCGACTGGAAAGCCATGACGATCGTCAGCTGCGCGACGACCTTCTCAAAGGCGCCGACCACCGCGGAAACGCCCAGGCCAAGGATCAGCAGGGTGACCAGCCAGGGAAGACGCTTTTTCATGGAATCCTTCAGCGGCTCGTTCAGATCCTCTTCCGCGGTCAGACCGGCCAGCTTGACGTAGTCCTCTCCCAGGGCTTCGCCGACCAGTTCGGTCACGCTCGCGGAAGTGATGACGCCGATCAGGCGGTTCGAATTATCCAGAACGGGGATATTGTCCTCGCTGTAGTCTTTCAGCTTTTCGATACAGTCATCGATACTTTCGTGGCCGTACACATAAGGGAAGGATGTCACGATCAGGTCTTCCAGTGACGATCCCTGCCTGGCGATGATCAGTTCCTTCAGATCGATGGCGCCGTAGAACGCGCCGTTCTCGTCGGTCACGAACAGAGTCGAGATATTATCGTTCTCCGCTGCCTGCCGGATCAATTCAGTCATCGCTTCCTTGACTGACAGGTTCTCGCGGATCTGGATATAGTTCGTGGTCATGCGGCTTCCGATCTCATCCTCATCGAAGGAAGCGATCAGCCGGACGTCGTTTCTGGACTCTTCATCCAGCAGATCGATCAGCAGCGTGCGCCGTTCCCGCGGGATCGCCCGCAGGATATCGACCGCGCTGTCCGGTTCGATCTCCGTAATGACCGCGGCCGCCTTCTTCGGATCCATTTCCGACAGATAGCGTCCGGCATCTTCTTCATCCAGATATTCGAAGACATCGGAGATCACGTCGTTATCGAGGATCCGGTAAACTTTCTTTCGTTCCGTAACGTTCAGCTGGGGCAGGACCTCGGCAATATCCTTGCCGTGGTAGTCTTCCAGCTTTTCCCGCATCATCTTGGGAGAAGCATTGCTTCTCACCAGCTGCAGGATCTCTTTCTCATAATCCGGCTTTTCCTGAGGCGCTTCTTCCTCTTCTTCCGGTTCGTCGTCATGCGCCTCTTCCGGGTCTTCCAGCTCGAGCCGATCCGCACCAAAATCAGGCTCCTCTTCAAATTCTTCCGGAATATCGGGAGAATCTTCCGCAGGCGCCTTCTGCTCTAAAAGAATGTTTTCTTCTTCGATCGGTTCATTCAAAGAATTCTTTTTCTCTTCTTCCATCATCAGCCCTCCTTTTATTCTGTTTTTGAATAACCAAGGGGGTGGAAGTCAGCTTACCCGGGCCGCCGCCCTAACTCTTCTTATTCCAAAGAGGAAAAAGCCAGGCGGCCTTGATGTTTGGAGGCTCTGTCGGGCTCTCCTGGGCCGGGAAGCTTCGCACACAAACTATGCACGATCGACCGCCAGACCCGCTACTGTCACAACCGTCCACTCTTTCACCTCTTTTCTTCCTTTGATCTACCCGGACAAAAAGCCCGGATGGTGTTAGAAAGTATAACACAATCCGGGCTTCATGAAAATACCTGACAGCATTTTTTTATCGATTTACAGCACCATTCCGATCAGCCGGACGATCAGCGCCAGTACCCACGCCAGAAGACACTGCCAGGCGACGACGCCGGCCGCCCATCCCCGTCCCATCTCGCGGCGGATCGAAGCGATCGCGGCGACGCAGGGAGTATAGATCAGACTGAAAACCAATAGTGACGAAGCCTGTACCTTTGTCAGCATCCCGGCCACGCCTTCCGGAGAATTGAACAGCATCTCCATGACGGAAACTACGCTCTCCTTCGCCATGAAACCACTGATCAGAGAGGTCACGATCCGCCAGTCACCCAGGCCGGTCGGCTTCATCAGGGGAACCAGCAGTCCGGCGATCGACGCCAGCATACTGTCCTTCTGATCGACAACCAGGTCGAACCGGAAATCAAAGCTCTGCAGGAACCAGACTACGATCGTGGCGATCAGAATGACAGAGAAAGCCCGGTGCAGGAAGTCCTTGGACTTCTCCCACAAAAGCTGCATGACGCTGCGTGGACTCGGTAAACGGTAGTTCGGCAGTTCCATCACGAACGGTACAGCCTCGCCCTTGAAGAGCGTCGATTTATAAAGGAAAGCGATCAGGATCCCCACCACGATCCCAAGAAGATACAGCAGGGTGATGATCCACCAGCTCTGTCCCGGGAAAAACGCGCTTACAAAAAACCCGTAGATCGGAAGCTTGGCTGTACAGGACATGAAGGGCGTCAGCAGGATCGTCATCTTTCTGTCCCGGTCGGAAGGAAGCGTACGGGTGGACATGACGGCCGGGACCGTACACCCGAAGCCGATCAGCATCGGTACGATACTCCGTCCGGAAAGACCGATCTTTCGAAGCAGTTTGTCCATCACGAAGGCCACGCGGGCGATATAGCCGCTGTCTTCCAGCATGGACAGGAAAAAGAACATGGTCACGATGATCGGCAGGAAACTGACGACCGTTCCGACGCCTTCGAAGATCCCGTCGACGATCAGGCTCTGAATCGCCTCATTGACTCCGGCGGATACCATCGCGCCGGCTACCAGCTCTTTCAGCGCGTCGATCCCTGCCGCCAGCAGATCCTGGAAGAACGGACCGATCAAAAAGAACGTCAGGAAAAACACCAGCGCCATGATCAGGATAAACATAGGGATCGCCGTAAATTTGCCGGTCAGTACCTGATCCATTTTCTGCGAGCGGATATGCTCGCGGCTTTCCCTTGGCTTGATGACGCAGGCATCGCACACCTTCGCGATATAGTCGAACCGCATATCAGCGATGGCTGAGCTCCGGTCGAGACCGCGCTCCTTCTCCATCTGCAGGATGATATGCTCCAGCATCTCGGTCTCATTCTGATCGAGCGCCAGCTTGTCTTCGATCTGCTTATCCCCTTCCAGCAGCTTGCTCGCGGCGAAACGCACCGGAAGCCCGGCCCGGTCCGCGTGGTCCTGGATCAGGTGGATCACCGCGTGCAGCGCCCGATGTACCGCGCCGCCGTGATCCTCGGCTCCGCAGAAGTCCTGCCTCAGCGGTTTCTCCTGGTATTTCGCGATATGCACCGCATGGCGCACGAGCTCGTCCACGCCTTCATTCTTTGCCGCGGAGATCGGCACCACCGGAACACCGAGCATCTCCTCCATCGCGTTGACGTCCACCGCCCCGCCGTTGCCGGTCATCTCGTCCATCATATTGAGAGCGACCGTCATGGGGATATTCATCTCCAAAAGCTGCATCGTCAGATAAAGATTCCGCTCGATGTTCGTCGCGTCGACGATATTGATGATCGCCTTCGGCTTGTTATCCAGCACGAAATCCCGGGATACCAGTTCCTCGCTCGAATACGGCGACATCGAATAGATCCCCGGAAGGTCCGTGATCCTCGTATCGGAATGCCCGCGGATGACACCATCCTTCCGGTCGACCGTCACGCCCGGAAAGTTGCCCACATGCTGATTCGCTCCGGTCAACTGGTTGAACAGGGTCGTCTTCCCGCTGTTCTGGTTGCCGACCAGCGCAAATGTCAGCTCTGTCCCTTCCGGCAGCGGGTCACCGCTTCCCTTGGGATGGAATTTTCCTTCCTCACCGAGGCCCGGATGCGCCCGTTTGCGGCGGCGTTCCTTCTTCTCCGCCTCAGTCTCTTCCTCGACCGTGACTTTTTCGATCTCGATGTTCTCGGCATCCGCGACCCGAAGCGTCAGCTCATAGCCGTGGACCCGCAGTTCCATGGGGTCGCCCATCGGCGCCAGCTTCATCAACGTGACGATGGCTTCCGGAATGAGTCCCATATCCAGAAAATGCTGGCGAAGAGCGCCTTCCCCTCCGATATGAAGAAGACGAGCGCTCTCACCTGGTTTTAGTTCACTAAGTTTCATATTTCGCCTTCATACAGCTTGATTATTTGACTTCGATCTCTATGCTTCTATCTTCCAGCCCTTCACCCGACACGGTGACTTTGATTGTTCCCGGCTCATAGCCCGCGCGTACCACGACGAGCGCTTTGCCATAGAACGTTGTATGCGTTTCGGAATAGAAATTCTCCGCCATGTTCGGACGAGCGGACCCGAATGCCTGAAGAGATCCGGGGCCTTCGACCCTGACCGTCAGCTTCTGATCGCGGGAAGAGACCGTCACGCCGTTTTCTCCGACCAGATCCACCGGAAGGAAACATAGATCCTGCCCGTTTGCGGCCAGCACTGTCTTTTCCGGACTCAGCTGGATGGACATCTCGCCCGTCGCGCTATTGAGGGCTGTACGGGATACCTCTTCTCCAAACGCGTCCAGACAGACCGCTTCCAGCTTGCCGGGTTCATAGACAACGCCTTTGAAGAAGGCCTTATATTCCTTCGTCTTCGCCACACCGATCTTTTCTGAAACCGCGCTGCCGTTCTCTTCCTTCGTCAGCCACAGTTCCACGATGGGAGTTTTCGCGTATACGACCACCGTAGATTTGAGCCCTTCACATCCCGGCCACGCCCAGCTCTCGACCGCGTTGGAGCTTCTCCACATGGAGGCCTGGCGGAAATCATTCACATGGGTGTATGGCTCCACACCGATCGTCGGAACATCCGTCTGGTCCCAGATCAGCCTGCCCCATCCGACTTCCGGCCGCTTCTTTCCGCAGATATCGATGATCCCGGCGCCGCCGGAAACGATCAGACCCTCTTCCGCGTGCTGCTTCGTCTTTTTATCCTTGTACTGGATCGTACCGATCGCGGATTCACCGAGATAATCGATCGACGTCCACATAAAATCGCCCGTCAGCTGCGGGATCTGTTTCACCAGCTGCCAGTTCCTGTAGAGTGCGTCAGGAAAAGTCTCCGAACCGGTGAACGACCGCATCGGATAAAGCTTTGCTTCCTTGAGATAGCGGGAAGTCGCGTAATTGTACCCTGGCATATCCAACTCACCGGAGCAGGCCGCGACGATCTTGTCCGCGCTCTTGCGGGAGGCCGCATTCTCCATGATGCTGCCCATTCGGTTCATCAGCATATTGAAGAAGGCACTGGTAGGTATATTATCAAGCGATGAGGAGCCATTTCCCTTGTCTTCCCCATCTTTGTTCTTTCCGTAAAGCCCTTTACCCATACCCGCCATCACAGCCAGCATCAGGTTCATGCCCATGGTAAGCGGCCGGCTGTCATCCAGTCCGCGCACATAGGGGGCCATCTCCTTCAGCACGGCCTGCCCTTCCGGGATGCCCAGATCCGAGATCTCGTTGCCCAAGGAGTACATGATCACCGACGGATGGTTGACATCCTTAGCGACCATCGCTTCCGCATCTTTCTTCCACCATTCTTTGAAGGTGTCTCCGCCGTAGTCGAAGGGATTCTTGTTGATGAGCCACATATCGAAGGTCTCGTCCATCACATACATTCCCAGCTCGTCGCAGGCGTCCAGCAGCGCTTTCGACGCCGGATTGTGCGCACTGCGGATGGCATTGAAACCGGATTCCTTCATCAATCGGACGCGTCGGTATTCCGCGTCCCTGAAATCGCAAGCCCCGAGGATACCGTTGTCGTGATGGATGCAGCCGCCGCGCAGCAGGACTTCCTTCCCATTGATCTTCAGTCCTTTCGGACCCCAGCTGATCTCGCGCATGCCAAAGCGCACCTCGTCCTCGTCGAGCACCTCACCGTCTTTCTCCAGGAAAGCCCGGCAGGTATAGAGGTAAGGCGTCTCCTCGCTCCAGAGCTTCGCCTCCGGAATCAGCAGGACGTCACCGCTTTTTCCTTCCGCGACGATCTCTTTCCCGTCCAGGATCTGCACTTTGACAGACACATCGTCCGCCCAGGATCCGCTTACGCTTACCTTTACCCTGGAAGTACTGATGACGTAGGTCCGGATCCCTTCCGGCGCGATATAGGCCTCACCGCCTGCATAAAGCGCCACTTCCCGATAGATGCCGCTGCCGGAATACCAGCGGCTGTTCGGTGCTTTTTCATTGTCCGCGACGATGGTCAGGGTATTGGTCTTCCCGGGCAGCACTTTCCCGGTCAGGTCTGTAAAGAAATTGGTGTAGCCGTAGGGGCGTTCATTCAGTTTCTCCCCGTTCAGGAAGACACTCGCGTTCTGATAAACGCCTTCACACTCGAGGATCAGCGTTTTCCCGGCATAAGCTTCCGGAACATCCCAGGCTTTCTCATAGATGTATTTTCCATTTTCAAAATAACCGACTCCGCTGCCACCCGGCGCGTCTTTACGGCGCTTCTCCCGAAGCATCGCGTCGTCCGGCAGATCGACTTTGCGGATCACTTCCGATCCTTCTTTGCGGACCGTCCAGCCGCGATTCATATCGTATCGTTTCATCGCTGTCCTCCTGTGTAAATAGATAGGAAAAGTATACCATAAAAACCTTCCCTCCGAAACTATTTGACGGGGATTTTTTCTTGCTCTTGGGGCCTGCCTGTGATACACTGAGAAGAAAAGGATCCGTCCGCAAATGCCCGTGCTGACGTGTTCCATCCTGACTGAAAGTAGGAGAATCGTGATGGACGAACAACTGAAAAAATCTTTAACTCTGGTCAAGGAGACCCTTGAGAAGGCTAATATCTATTGGCATGCCTGCGGCGTTCTCAGCTACGACCAGGAAACCATCTGCCCGCCCAAAGGAATGGAGGAGCAGGGCGAAGTCGCCGCTTTCCTGGACAACGAAGCGTATAAGCTGATCAAGGACGAAGCTTTTATTCAGGCCGCCGAAGAGCTGTACGATCATAAAGACGAACTGGAACCTCTGGACAGGATCCTGGCTGAGCAGCAGCATCGGGACTATGCCAAGATCAAAAACATCACCCCGGAAATGAATTACGAGGCCTCGCTGATCGGAAACAAAGCCTATGTCGACTGGCTCGAAGCCAAGCAGAAAGCGGACTTTTCCATCTTTGCGCCGTCCCTGACGGCCGTGCGCGATATGAATATCAAGCACCTGAAGCTGCGCGATGAACACAGCGACGATCTCTACGACGATATGCTGGACGACTTCGAACGCGGCGTCACGCAGGCCGATATCGACGCCTGGTTCGGCGCGTACAAGGACCGCATCACCCCGTTGCTTCGCCGGATCATGAAAAGTCCCAAAAAGATCCGGACAGACTTCCTATACCGACCCGTGACAGATGAACAGCAGCGCCAGATGGCCCGGTACCTGCTGGAAGTCATGGATTACGATTTTGAGCGCGGCGCCTTTACGACCACCGAACATCCTTTCACCAGCGGTATGGGGCCGAACGACGTGCGCATCACCACGAAATACGATCCGAATTTCTTCGCCGGGAATATCTATACCGTGATCCACGAAGGAGGTCATGCCCTGTTCGACATGCTGCAGCCTAAAGAAAACTGGGATCACTTTATCGATGACGGCAAGACCATGGGCATGCATGAGTCTGTCTCCCGTTTCTACGAGAACCGGCTCGGCCGCAGTAAAGAGTTCATCCACCTGATCTTCCCGAAGACCAAAGAGATCTTCGCGGAGCAGCTCGCGGATGTGACCGAAGAAGAATTCTACGAGGCTGTGAATACCGTTACGCCTTCGCTGATCCGGACCGACGCGGATGAATTCACCTATACCTTCCATATCATCATCCGTTATGAGATCGAAAAAGAGATCATGAACAGCCGCGTAACCATCGAAGAACTTCCGGCTCTCTGGAACGCGAAATATCAGGAGTACCTGGGCATCGTTCCCGGTAACGACACGGAAGGCGTCCTCCAGGATGTACACTGGACCTTCTCCTTCGGCTACTTCCCTACCTACGCGATCGGCAACATGTACAATGCCATGTACTACAAACGCATGTCCGAGGACTTTAGTGTTGAAGAAGCCATCCTCGCGGGGGACTTTAAAAAGATCAACACCTGGATGAGTGAGCACGTTTTCGCGAAGGCCGATCAGCTCGCGCCTAAGGACTGGATCCGCGAGATCTGCGGACGGGAATTCACCCCGAACGATTTTCTGGATTATCTCGAAGAAAAGTATTCAAAGATCTACGAACTCTGAAACAGAAAGGAGCAGTTATGGGTATCTATTACCAGCACATCGACGTCACCGACTTCGGTCCCTATGTGACCAAGCTCGTTCTCGCGCTTCCGGCCAAAGTTCAGGCCGAGAACATTAAACCAGACCAGTTCAGCGTTTATGTAAAGATCCTGGACAAGAACGGGCAGGTCGCTATGCTGCCCAAGAGCTTCCTGGAACGGGACAACCTGGTCCCCAGTGAAGCCTACCGCGTCATCACGGACGCTTATCCCTGCACCCTCGGCGGATCGAGGCAGGAAGAAGGCACCTATCTCGCGCTGGAGATGAAATACGGCCCGATGTATCCCTGTTCCTCCGCGATCGCCTCGAATCCGAAGAGCATCAACGGCCACGGTTATTATATGATCTCGGATTATACGATCACACAGGTCGCCCCGATAAAGACTGATGGCGAACCTCTCAAAGGCCTGGTCTTCGATCACTGTGCCGGCGCCAGAAATCCCAAACGCGAACAGTTCCGGCTCGGTGCTTCTTCAAACGGGATGCGGTACGGATACTATATCCCGAAGCTTTCTGCCGGCGGCAAGCACCCGCTCATCATCTTCCTGCATGGCGCGGGAGAAGGCGGACTGGATACCGCGATCGCCTTCACCGGCAACAAGGTCACCGCTTTCGCTGAACCTTACGCGCAGGAGATCTTCGGCGGCGCTTTCGTACTGGTCCCGCAGTGCGATACGATGTGGCTGGATGACGGCTCCCATGCCTACGGCGATTCCGGTAAGTCCATGTATGTCAAAGACCTGAAGCAGACGATCGATGAATTCATCGCCGACTATGCCGGTGCCATCGATAAAAAGCGCATCTATGTGGGCGGCGACTCGAACGGCGGTTTCATGACGATGCGCATGATGATGGACTATCCCCGTTTCTTCGCGGCCGGCTTCCCGATCTGCGAGGCGATGCTGGATAAACGTATCCGCAAGAGAGATATCGAAAACCTCGCGAAGATCCCGATCTGGTTCACCCACGCGAAAAATGACCCGGTCGTCAAACCCGATCAGTATGTCGTTCCGACCTACGAACGGATCATCGCGGCCGGTGCGAAGAACTGCCATTTCACCTTCTGGGACAAGATCATAGATCGGTATGCCGGATGGGATACCCCCGACGGAAAACCAATGGAATACTTCGGACACTTCGCCTGGATCCCCATGCTCAATGACGACTGCAAGCTCGATTACGACGGTAAACCGGTCCTTTTGGACGGCGAGCCCACGACCATCTTCCGCTGGATGGCCGCTCAGAAAAAGTCATAAGTTCTATCATTTTACATATTACTTAGGAGGCTCTTATGTTCAAGAATCTGACCAAGCAGGAGAAAGCCTGGGTCCTGTACGACGTCGGCAATTCCGCCTTTACGATGCTGGCCTGCTCCCTGATCCCCATCTGGTTCAAGTCGCTCGCCATCGGCACGAATCCCGGACAGATCACCGGCGACCAGGCGACCGCGTATTACTCCATCGCCATCGCTGTCGTGACGGTCGTCGTCGCGCTGATGGGCCCGATCCTCGGCGCCGTCGCGGATCACAAGGATACCAAGAAGATCTTCTTTACGACCGCGGTCGCGCTCGGCGTGATCGGCTGTATCATCAACGGCTTCGCCACCAACTGGGTGCTGTTCATCATCATCTATATCCTGGCGAAGATCTTCTATCAGGCATCGCTCACCTTCTACGACTCGATGCTGAACGACGTGACCACCGAAGATCGGATGGACCAGGTCTCTTCCTACGGCTACGCCTGGGGATATATCGGATCCTGCATCCCGTTCCTTGTCGCGCTCGTCGCCTACATCCTCGGGCCTGACATGCTGAAAGTCATTTCCGGATTCCTTTCCCGTTTCATCGGTTTCACCGTCACCGGTGTTTGGTGGTTCCTCGTCACCGTCCCGCTGATCAAAAACTATAAGCAGATCAACTATGTCGAAGCCGAAAAAGGCGCGGTCGCCAAGGCTTTCAAAAAGATCGGCGGCACCCTCAAGAAGATCGCCCTTACCGACAAGAAGGTCCTGTTCTTCCTGATCGCTTTCTTCCTTTATATCGATGGCGTCGGAACGATCATCGACAACTGCATCAACATCGGTACCGACCTCGGCCTCAATACCGTCGGCCAGGTGGTCTTCCTGCTGGCGACCCAGGTCGTCGCGTGGCTGGGTTCGCTCGTCTTCGCGAAACTCTCCACCAAATACAAGACCGTCCCGCTGATCCTGGTCTGTATTTTCGGTTATTTCTGCGTGTGTATCTACGCGCTGTTCCTGACCACGATCTGGCATTTCGGTATCCTGGCATTCGGCGTCGGCTGCTTCCAGGGTTCCATCCAGTCGCTGTCCCGTTCCTACTATTCCAAGATCATCCCGCCGGAGAACTCCGGTGAGTACTTCGGTATATACGATATCTTCGCGAAAGGCGCTTCCTTCCTGGGTTCCGCTGTCATCGCGTGGGTCAAGCTGGCCGGAGGTTCGGTCAATGTAGCGGTCGCGCTCCTCTCCGTGTTCTTCGCGCTGGGCTTCCTCTTCCTGAAGATCTCCGACAAGCAGCCGCTGAAAAACAAAGCCTGAGGCTTATAGACTTTTTTCATCATCCGGACGGACAGCTATCCTGTCCGTCCTTTCCGTTAAGACTAAAAGCAGGAGGTACGCGATGAGACTGAAAGCGACCAATTATCTGGAAGCCATGAATATGGTCGAAAAGTGCCGAAACCAGAGAAAGCTGGCAAAGATCGCTGAAACGACAAAATTCGGAAACGTCTGGGAAGCGGCCGTAGACAAGATCACGGATCAGAAGATCCTCTACCGTCTTTCCCTGAACCAGGAAAACATCTCCGCCGCCTGCCTCGCGACAAGAAAACTGACAGATCAGAATCAAATTGCCGAGATCGCGGCCAACGGGCAGCTTGACCAGGATCTAAGACGGATTGCCATCGAACATCTCATCGACCAGAATCTGGTCGAACAAATCGCCCGAAGCGAGCCAAACGACCGGATCCGGGGAACAGCACTGGCATGTCTTTCCAACCCTTCCTTGCAGGCACAGTTGGCAGCGAACGATCTCTCTCGTGAAAATCGCCGATGGGCGGCCTCGACTCTGAACGATCAGGGAATGCTGATCTATCTTGCCAGTAATGATTCGGAAGCTGACGTCCGACAGATCGCGATCTCCCGCATCAGCGATGACATGACACGGGCCAGGCTGGCCCTGTGGGATAAGGCAGCGAAGATCGAAGACAGGGAACAGGCCCTGGAGCTTTTGAAACCGGATGAAGCTACTTTGGAAAAACTGATCGTGCAGTACGACAACTATGGGTTCAGCGGCGCCGCCCTTCCCCTGATCCATGACGAGGACAGGCTGATGCGGATCGCACAGGCCCGTATTTTCGCTTCGGACGCGGCGATAAGGCGGATCACGGACCGGAAGAAGCTGCTCTTCCTTGCCGCCGACCCGGAGACAGTCTTTCCGGCGGTGGAACAGATCCAGAAGCTGAAAATGCTGGATGAAGAAGCCATCGGGCATGTCCACTCCTCCTATCCGGAAGAAAACCTGAAGTTCGAATGGGAGATCGCCGCTTTCCTGCGAAGGCTCGAAGATGCTTCCGAAGGGATCTCCAAAGGAAGTGAAGTGGTTGATGCCTTTCTCCATCAGGATGTGGATCAGCTGGCCACCCTGGCTACACCGGAAGCGGTTGAAGCTCTGGTCCTGCTCCTCCGGGCGGAGCGGTTCGGTAGAGGCCGGTATCGCATCGGGAGCTTGTGTGTCACCCCTCTTGGGGAAAGGATCATTCCGGCGCTGCGCCAGCTTTGGAAAGCCGGAAACACGGAACTTCGTCAGTCGATCCGAAAGGCAAACGGTATCTCGTTCCCTCAGCACCACGACAATGGCGCGAAATCTCTCAGCTGCCACTGGGATGTTGCTCCTGTCACACTGAACTTTGAATACTAAGGAGTCTATCATGAATGCCGATCAAATCAGAAATTTCGACGATGCTCTGGCTGTCATGGAGCAGGCAGGCATCGAGCCTGTCACCTCTCCCACCAGCAATCATCCAGAGCTTGCCCATGAACTGGCGAAAAAGCTTGTCTCGCTGATGAATCTGAAAGAAAAAGCCCATATGCTGAGTGGCCACTGGGCCATGCTGAACGGCATGCTGCACGGACGCATCTACAACTACGATCCCATTGCCGGCGGCGGATGTAAAAGACTGGGGATCCCTCCCCTGCTGTTTTCGGATGGACCGCGCGGGGTCGTCATGAAGAACGCTACCTGCTTCCCGACCTCCAACACCCGGGCCGCCGCTTTCGACACGAGTCTGGAAGAAGAAGTGGGCAAGGTGATCGCGAAAGAATGTATCGCTCTCGGCGCGAACTATTTTGCCGGCGTGTGTATCAATCTGCTGCGTCATCCTTCCTGGGGAAGGGCGCAGGAAGCCTATGGCGAAGATCAGTTCCTCACAGGCAAATACGGTGTAGCCTTGACGAAAGGCCTACAGAAATACGGCGTCATTTCCTGCCCCAAACACTACTACATGAATTCTATCGAGAATTTGCGTTTTTCCGTTTCCGCCAACGCGGATGAAGAGACCCTGCGCGATATATACCTGTATCATTTTGAGGAGTGTTTCAAAGCAGGCGCGGGCTCTGTCATGTCCGCCTATAACAGGGTGAACGGGATCTACTGCGGTGAGAATAAAGATGTTTTCGACCATCTGAAAACGCTGGGCTTTGAAGGTTTTTCCATTTCCGACTTTGTCTGGGGCGTCCACGATGGACCGGAAAGCCTGAAAGCCGGACTGGATGTGGAAATGCCGCTGACACTCAAACGCGGCGGCAGACTGATCAGGGCCGTCAAAAAAGGAATCCTGGAAGAGAGCCTGCTGGACGAACACTGTGAGAATATCATCGCAACGATGCTTCGTTTCCAGGGGATCTATCGTCAGCAGCAATTCTCCAAATCGGTCGTAACCTCTAAAGCCCATACGTCACTGGCACAATTGATCATGGAAAAAGGAGCCGTCCTTCTGAAGAACGATGGCTCTCTGCCCGTCCGTGACACAGAAACGAAGATCGCGCTGGTAGGACGTTTCGCGAATGAAAAAGTCATCGGCGATCACGGTTCCTCCATGGTCCATCCGCCTTATATCACGACTCCGTACGAGGGTCTGAAGAAGGTGTTCCCGAACGTGACCCTTGCCTCTTCCAACGACATTGAAAAATGTAAAGAAGCGGCGAAAGACGCCCATCACATCGTAGCTGTTCTTGGCAATGATTATCGCGATGAAGGGGAATTTATCGCCAACGCGAAGTCAGATCTTGTGACCGGCGGTGATCGTAAATCCCTGAGACTTCATAAAGATGAAGTCTCACTGATCCATGAACTTGCCGCTTTGAGCAAGCCTCTGACCGTGATCTTCTATTCTGGTTCAGCCGTGATCACCGCCGAGTGGAAAGACGAAGCAAACGCCATCCTTTACGCGGGATATCCGGGCATGGAAGGAGGCACCGCTCTCGCCAGGATCCTCTCCGGAAAAGTGAATCCTTCCGGAAAGCTGCCTTTCACGGTGGCACAGAAAGAAGAAGATTATCCGTCCTTCCCCTATACCGATGAGAAGGATCAGCAGGTGGAATATGGATATTATCATGGCTACGCGCTGTTTGAAAAAGAAGGGATCGAGCCCGAATATCCGTTTGGATTCGGTCTTTCCTATACGACATTCGACTATTCGAACGCGGCGGCCAGTGATGAAGGTGACAGGATCCTTGTGCGTGTGGACGTTGCCAATACCGGCGATGTTTATGGAGAGGAAGCGGTCCTGGTCTTCATAGGCTCCGGAATCGAAGGCAAGCCTCACAAGCTTTTGAAAGGCTTTGCGCGTGCCTCCCTGCAACCGGGAAAAGCCGAAACCGTGACCATAGAGATTCCAAAAGAGGATCTTAGGCTGTATGATCCGGAGAAAAAAGACATGATCATCCCTTCCGATATCACTGTCTATGTCGGGAAGAATATCCAGGACGCGGAAAACCGAGTTGTCAAACTGTAAAGGAGCATTGATCCTATGAAAACTAGAGAACAGATCGAGGCCAGAGATCAAAGAGAACTGGTCTGGCGCGAAAAGCAGCTGGCCAAGCCCAATTATAAGCTTTATCTTCTGGTCCTTTGTATCGTTATCGTATTGGTGCACATCGTGGACGAGATCGCCACGAATACCGGCGGCATGGTGGAGAGCAACGCCATCAAACAGTTCTTCCCCAGCCTCGATCTTTCTTCCGGAAAGGCGGCCATGGTCGCTATCACCACTCCTCTCGGAATGATCACCATGCTCGCTCCATTCTACAAAGCCTTGTCGGACAAATTCGGTCGTAAGATGTTCCTGGTAGTAAACACCCTCGGATTTGCCGTCGGCATGATCATTTCCTTCTTCTCCAGAAGCATTATCGGCTACGGATTCGGCTATGCGCTGACTATGTTTTTTATTGCTCATGATATGCAGGTCGTGTATATCCAGGAATCCGCTCCGCCCAAGTACCGGGCTACCATTTATGCGGTGACCAAAGGGATCGGAACGATCGGACTCGTAGCCGTACCTCTGCTTCGACGGGCATTCGTGGATAATGATCCCACACAGTGGAAAAATGTATTCCTGATCCCCGGGATCGCCGGGATCGGTGTTGCTGTACTGGCATTCCTTCTCATCAGGGAGTCTAAAGTATTCCTGGAACAGCGCATCGCCCACCTGAAAGTCCCGTATGAACAGCGCTATCCGGAAAAGAAAAAACTGACCAAAGAAGAAAAGAAAGCTGCGAAAGCCAAAGCAAGCAAGAGCGGTGTCTTCAGTGCTATTCGCTATCTCTTTCATCACAACGCTGATATTCGCTGGACCACGATCGCTGTCATCATTTTTGCGATCGGTATGATGGGCATCACCGGCAACATCAATGTCATCATGGCTACCGGCATGAACGAAACAGAGATCACCAACGCCCAGACTGTCTATTCCTTCGGCTACGCGATCATCGTGATCATCTTTGGTCTGGTGGGCGACAGATTCGGCCGTAAACCTACCGTACTCCTGAACGGCGTCATGTCGATCATAAGTTTCGTTCTCTTTGTATTTGGTGTGCGTGCCCACTGGAATTCCTGGCTGCTGGGTGTCCTGTACTCCGGCTTCCTGGGCGGTTACTGGACCTGCCAGGACTATATGGTCTTTATGGCTTCCGAGAAGGTGCCTACCAAGATCCGTGGCTCTGTTCTCGGCGGCCTGAATCTTTTGCAGTATATCGGTATCTTCGGCGGTATGCTCGTATTGACGATCGCGGAAGTCTTCATAGCGGATGAATGGATCGGCATTGCCTGTGCGATCTCCGCGATCCCGGGTATGATCGTCGCGATGATCCTGATCCTGCTGAAATCAAAAGAAACCAAAGGGGCTGACTTTGAAGCCATCGACATGGAAGCGGAACAGGAACTGATTTCATAAATCACAGGAGGCATACGATGGGACTCTTTGGACCTGCGTATATGAAAAACGACCGGACAAAAGCGCTGTCGGCTCTGGAAAAGGAAACCGATAAGCAGAAACTCATAAAAGCCGCGCTCTCGGCCCCGGTCTGTGAAGTACGGGAGCGTGCGCTCATCAAGGTCATGGATGAAGAAGTTTTTAAAAAGTCCGCACTTGGCGATCCCAACTGGAAGGTGCGGCAGACAGCTGTGCGCTGGCTGAAAGATCAGGAAACGCTGAAAAAAGTCGCTGGGCAGGACGAGTATTCCAACGTCCGCAGGTCGGCCCTGGTCAACATCCAGGATGAGACCTTCAAGCTGATTTATGCAGTAAAAATCAACGACGATGACCTGGCCATGACAGCCGCGGAAGGTGTCAGGACCGAAGCGGGTCTTGCCGGGCTGGCCATCATGTGCGATAAGAAAGCCGTCGTCGACTATGCGGTGAGAAACCTCCGGAAATTCGAGAAACTTTCTCCGGAGATCGTGAACGTCCTCCGCCAGAGTAACGACGCCCAGGTCAAAGAACTGCTCCTTCCCTATGAAGACGAACAGACGCGCACCCGCACCGTCCGCTCGATCACAGACCCGAGAAAACGCAGTAGTATCATGGGGACGCTGACCGATAAGAACGAACTCTATCGTCTGGCAGTCGAGGATGAAAGCCGGATCTGCCGCGAACGGGCTTTTTCCCGGCTAAACGAACTGTATGTCAAGCAGGCGAAGATCGACACGCACTGGTGGAAAGAACATATCGACCCGGATACGAAAGACCAGCGCATGGCTGTACTGGTCAAACGTTCCCCGCAGGATCAAAGCGCGGCTAGGGAACTGGCCCAACTGCTGACCTCCGGAAAAACCGATACCTCATATATCTGGCCCCGTGTAAACAAAGCCGTGATAGAACAGCTGGAGAAGATGCTCAAAGACGGAAGTGAATCCGCCGGAACGGCACTATACCGCCTGTATAAGACATTTGCGGGCAAACCGGGTCCGGAACTTGCGGCATATGCAGAGGAACAGTTCGCGTCCCGTTCCTATCAGAAACATAAGGACGCCATGGTAGACAGCAGCGTCTGCGGTGAGACCTACCGCCACGATGACTACATGTACGGTGAATTCATGAGACCACTCGAATGAGTGGGCAAGGAGATACCATGACCTCATTTCGTCCGGACAACTTCATGCTCCTGCCCACGATGGCCTGTCAGGCAGCCTGTTCCTACTGCTTTGCCCGCAAAACAGGAGCTGTCATGGACCGGGAGACCGCGCTTTCAGCTTTGGACTTCATCGCCCGCCTCGCGCCTTCCGGCCGGGATTTCCACCTGACCTTCCACGGCGGTGAGCCGCTCCTCGCCGGAGAGGATTTCTACCGTTGGATCCTGCCTGAGATCATCTCAAGGTTCGGCCGGCGGGTACATCTGGCCATACAGTCCAATCTCTGGGCCATGACGGACTGCCTCGCCGAACTGTTCGCCCGGTACCGGGTCTCTGTCGGGACCAGCCTGGACGGACCCGAAGACATGTGCGACAACCAGCGTGGAAAAGGATACTACGAGAAAACGCGGGCCGGCATGGCAGTGCTTCATAAGCACGGCATCGCGGCCGGACCGATCTGTACCTTCGCGTCCCGGAATGCGCACCGGGCCGCCGAAGTATTTCAAAAGAGTGACCGTCCTTATGCCATCCACGGCGCGGTGCCGACGCTGGGTGCATCTCCCGACCCTGATGACGATCCCGGCGGCGCCTTGTCTGTCGACCAGATGACGAAGATCCTCCTGGACAGCTATGAAGCCTACAGGACTGACCCGGCCCACAACCGCATCACCACGATCGATGCCCTTGTGAAAGGGTGTTACGACGGAAAAGGCTCGACCTGCACCTTCTTTGACTGTCTCGGTACCTTTGCCGCGATCGATCCTCAGGGAGACGTCTATGCCTGCCAGCGTTTTTGCGGCATGAAAGAATATGTTCTGGGCAACGTTCGGGATGGTCTGACCGAAAGAAAGATCCTCGAAAGTCCCGCATTTGCCCTTCTCGCGGCGGCAGAAGAACAGAAAAAGGAAGCCTGCGCGGACTGTCCTCATTGGGATTACTGCGCGGGCGGCTGTCTGTACAGTGCCTTAGCTGAAGCTGCCACTGATAAAACAGGTGCTGATCTGATCCGTCCTCACAGGGATCCATACTGTGAAGCTTACCGTGCGGCTTTTGACCGGATCAGCCATGATATGGCCCTGGAGATGGGCAGCGTTATGCTCGGCCGCGATGAGCCTACGCCTATCCTGGCCATGGCCGGGGACGGGACCCATCCCTACGACCTTCGAAGAAGCCGGGAATTGATGCGCCTTTCACTGGAGAAAGGCAGAACCTCCGATGGCTTTGGCGAACGCCTTCGCAGCCGCTTCCCGGAAATGGAACTGAACAAATTGTACCTGCATGTCACCTTTGCCTGCCCGTTGCGCTGCCCCCACTGCTATGCCGAAGGCGGCGAAGCGGCGTGCGAAGAGCTTGCCCCGCGCCAGTTTGCCTCTATCGTCCGCGATGCCTGTGACCGCCTCTTCCACAGCGTCGTGCTGACCGGCGGCGAGCCGCTGGTATATTCCGGCTTTGACGAGCTTTGCGAACGATTATCCTCGATCGACCGCAAAGGTACCAAACTGATCCTGCGAACTTCGCTGGCTTTCCCTGTTCCTGAAGAACGTCTCAGGATGATCTGCGGCCTGTTCGATGAGATCGTTGTCAGCCTGGACGGTGACCGGGAAACACATGATGCCCGCCGCGGCCGGGGCCGCTATGATCAGACTGTGGAAAACCTGCGAACTGCCATCTCATTTGCCGGCCCGGGCCGGTTCAGCCTCGCTGCCACGATGACACGCTCCGAGGCCGAAAGCCCCGTGGGGGAGAGCGTCCGTGAACTGGCCGGCAAGCTTCATATCGACAAGGTCCGCTTCCGACCGGTACTTCCGCTCGGACGTGCGGATTCGCTCGGACGTGCGGATCCGCTCGGTCAAGCGGAAGGCACCCGGCATGAGCCCTGGCAGCTCTGCTCCGAAGAACTTGTCCTGGATGAACACTTCCGTCCGCGCCACACCTGCGGTCTCGGCCAGAACCTGTATGTTAAACCGGACGGGACCGCCTATCCCTGCTACGCCTGGTGTGCTCCGGATAAGATCCTGGGAGATCTTTCCCGCGAAAGCCTGGGAGATCTTCTTGACCAAGGAAAACTCTATGAATACTGCTGTCACGATGTGGATTCAAACGAAAAATGCCGATCCTGCGAAGTCCGTTATCTTTGCGGAGGTATCTGCAAAGCCTGGGTGCCGAACAAAGAGAACATCGACTGCGGTGATTTTGACTGCAGCGACCGGCTGGCATACTACCGGCGAGTCGCGGAAAAACTGAAGGAGAATTAAGAATGGGATTATTTACGCCCGGATGGCAGAAAAACCCGGAAAAAGCCAAAAAACGGATCCAGGAGACCAACTCCCCGATCGATCTTTATCAGATCGTTACCCAGACGAACTTCCCGGCTCCCGAAGGGATAAAGGTCCGGTCGAAGGCGATCGCCCGACTGGGTGCTTTCCGGCGCATGCCGGCAGGACATGACGCCCTGGAAAAGCTGGCGAAAGACGGCAAAGACCCGCTGATCCGCTGCCAGGCCGCCTATGAGCTCGGCGCCAGCGAAGGAAGGCCGTACATGACGAAAGATATCGCCGCCGCTTACGCTGACCGCGGTGTTTTCCTGATCTATGCTTCTGAAAACTGGATCCGGATCCTGGACGATCAGGCTGCCGCACGGGCCGCTTATGACGCGGCGCCGGATGATCTGAAGAAGTTGATCGCCCCGAATGTCCCGAATCATCACAGGGACCTGATGCTCCATATCCTGCTGACTGCCAAAGAAGAAAAAACAGCGCGTGCCGTCATGAAAAACTTTGTCGGCAGCCCCGCCCAGTATGCCAGGATCGTCCGGGAGAGCCCTTCCCCTTCCTGCCGGCAGGCAGCGATCAAAGGTCTGGATCTTTCCGAAGAAGACCTGCTGCGAAAGCTAGCCGATCAGGGTGAACGGGAAGCCGCTTATCGTCTACTTGATCTGGATACGGTCAAATATGCAAAAGTTTATCCGAAAGTCATCAGTTCCAAACAGATGATCAAAGCCATCCAGGCCGGCGTCTACACCGATCAGGAGCTGGAAAAAGTGGAGATGGATTCCATTGATATCAGCTCCACTTCCGTTGCGTGGGCTGCCATGCAGAAGCTGAAAGATCCGGAGATCCTGGAGAAGATCCTCTTTACCAGAAGCGTTCCGGCTTATTCCAAGATGAAAGGAGGCCCCTGGGAACCCTGGAGTATGGAACTGATCCGTCGTCTGAAAGACCGGGAAGACGTCATGGCCAGATATATCCTTACGGAAAATCCCGGACGTATGGCTTCTCTTGAAGAAGCCGCCGGCCGGAATATCCAGAGCAAAGAGCTCCTTCGGTCCGTTGCGATGGAGTCAAATTACGCTGCGATGGGTGCTGCCCACAGACTGGGAGACAGCGAGGTCGAGTTCCTTCGGGGATCCAAACATAAAGGCGTCGCCGAGTGGGCCCATAGGCGCTGGGACGAACTGCACGCCGCTTCCGCGACCGAAGAAGAGGCCATCGGGATCATCAGCTGGACGCTGGACCATACCAACGAAAAGACGGATCCGAACCCGCTCTGCATGAAAGCGCTGGAACAGGTAAAAAGCCAGGACGGCCTGATCGCGGTCCTCAAGGCGATCGGCTTTACCTTCTCCGCGAAAGCTTTTCAGAAAACTGTGCTGGACAGGATCACAGACGGAGCAAAACTGATCGATCATTGCTTCGATGATTATCCTTATAAGCCTATCGTTGAACGCCTGCGCACACTGATCAAGGATACGCCTCTGGAACAACAGTTCACACAGAGGGCAGTAGAGGCCGCCCTCCGGGAAGCGCCGGAGCTGAAGAAAGGGTCCTCCGCCCTCTCCACGTATTACGATATCCCCTACCAGGAAGCACTCTGGCGCTTTGCCGGTGAAAGATATCCCCGGCGTCTGATCGAACTCATGGAAACCGTAAAAGAAAAACCTGAGACTCATACGATCATCGTCCGGCTCAAAGATCTCTATCAGGCTGTCCCGGAAAGCCATGCTTTTCTCGAACCATACCGGGGCAGACAATATACAAAGCACGCAGATAATCATGATGACTACTGCGGTGGCAGAAACTACAACCGTATGGATACACTGACCCTGGACTTTTTCAAATAGAACGGAGGGAACATGAAAACAGAGAGAGAAAAGCAGCAGCTTCTCAGGCAGAAGCAGGAGAAAAAAGTCCAGTCCGCCAGAAAGCCGAAACAGCTGCTTGCCATATACGAAAACAGTGATTTTGAAAACGTACACGTCGAGATCATCATCCGTCTGGAGCGCATGATGAAATACGGCGAACCCAAAGCACTGGAAGCGATGAGGACACTGGCGGCCCAGGCGCCGCGTCTTGGTGATCGGTGTGAAACCGCTTTCCGCCTGCCGGATCGGACGGAGGCCTGCCAGGCGATGGATCAGGCGATGCGTGCCGGACTGGCCAGCGGAGAGCTGGAAAAACTGGCCGGCTACGCGGCCAATTACCATCCGACTTCATGGTTCGACCTGATCAGGGACGATGGCGCGCTGATGAGCCTGCTCTACGACCAGGGCGGTTCCCATATCCGCAGCCGGGTACTCAATTGTGCGACAGATAAGGATCTGCTCAGGCGGATCCTGCTGGAATCGGATAAATTAAGTGCCGGCGATGCTCTGGATATCGCCGGGAAACTTCAGCTCACGCAGAACGATTGGGAAGAGATCATCACGAAAGCGAGATCCCAGTCGATCGTTTCCTATGCGATCCGGCAGCTGGATCTGAAAAACCGGACTCTGCTGGAAAAACTTGCGGATGACGGCAGCATTGATGCACGGCACCGCCTGCTGGAGCTCTCACCGGACTACACGTCTCGTTTTGTTGATTCCCTGTCTTCAGAGCAGCTGGAGCGGGCACTGAACCGGCATCGGCTCAGCCAGGAGGCGCTGGAGAAGCTTTGTCTGGAATACCGTCCTTCCAGAAACCGGACGGGCACATGGTACGGCAGCCGGATGATGGAAGCACTCAGCCAGCTTACCGATCCGGACCGGCTGGAACATGTGCTGAAGACCCAGCAGACACAGGTAAAGACCTATATTACAGACCGAGGGTATGAAACGTGGCTTGAGGCTCTGGTAAGCCGCTTCGCTTCTTCCCAGGATCTTCTGGCGTCCTTCCTGATTTCTTCATCGAACCGAGCCGTGTACTATTCGGCGGAGAAACACGCCCTTGAACTGCTGACGGATCCGGATCTTCTGGTCAAAGTCGCGGCTGTCCGCTGCTATATGTCCAAAGAAGCGGCAAAGAAGCTCCCCGCGGAAAAACTCCAGACCCTCGTAGAGGGTTCGAAAGATCAGGATGTCCGGCAGTATGCCGCCGAACAGGTGCATCTGGCCAGGACTTCCACGACGAAAGACGAGCAGGAGCTCCTGGATACGCTATCCTGGGCAGTCAAAGAGACCCGGGACAAAGAACTCGGCCTACAGGTGGCCAAAAAACTCCGCAGCCAGAAAGCCATGCTGAAGGCATTATCCATCTGCGGGGATGAAAGCAGAGAGGGTCCCGCCCGTGAAGCGCGCGAAGCACTGCTCCCGCGGATCAAAGATGGGGAAGGACTCATGAAATTCATTCTGGAGGAGCCGGACCGCGTACATTACGATACACCGCGACGGCTGCACGAAATCATCGGCGGCACACCGTTGGAACAGGAATTTATCGATCGGAATATCGACAGTTACCGTGAGGCGGGAATGCGCGGCCGGCAGTTATGGATCCTGTCCAAATTCCTTGGCTGTTTCGAAACCGAGATCGCCTGGAAATATTACGGAGAAGCGTACATCCGAAAACTGATCGCGGATCTGGAGAATGCCAAAGAGCATGACAGCGCGGCGATCGCTGCCAACAATCTGAAGACCTGGTACCGGACGATGCCGGTGGTCCGGCCCCTGATCGACCCATATAAAGGTAAGCGCTATACGAAACATGCCGACTTTGATGCTACCTGCGCCAGCGAAAGCAGGCATGAGAATACGACCTTCATTTTTGATATTAAGTAAAGCCTGAAAATGATCAAGAGCCTGAGAGATTTCCTCCCAGGCTCTATTTTTTTTATCGTCTGCCGACGCACGTTTTTACATCACGCCCATCTGCTTGGCGGCTATCTCCCAGTATTTTTCAGGGATCTCCCGCCAGACACCGTCTTCAAAACCATCCTCCAGCCAGAGCCGGTGGACCAGGAACGGCAGGTCATAGGTCTTCCGTTCACCGGTCAGAAGCACATGCCGGTCCATCGCTGCCCAGACCTTTGCTTTCTCATCGAGACCGCTTTCTCTGAAGTCCCGGATCGTCTGCTCCCAGTCGTAATCCAGTGAGACCAGCTCATAACGGACGAACCCGGCGGATGTTTCCAGCATCGCCATCCGGGCCTTCTTTCCTTCACTTCCGAAGTTCAGTCCCACGGATCCCGGATTGATCACCGTTTTTCCCCATCGCTGATAGGCGTAGGCGGAATGCGTATGCCCGCACAGCACCACCGGCGCATCGATTTTCTCCAGAAGTCCCGGCGTCTCGGGCTTATGTTCCGCCAGCGACCCGCGCGACTTTTCGGGTGTTCCGTGACAGAGATACATTTTCGGCGCATCGGGAAGGGACACTTCTGCCTGATTCGAAAGGGATTCAAAGAACGCGAAATCAGCCGGACGAAGCTGCTCATAGGTATAGAGCAGGTTTCCGGTCCCGGAGGAATAGGTCCACGGATGTTCTTTTCCGGCACGGTAAGAGAGCATATATTCTTCCCGGTTGCCGCGGATCAGCGTACAGGGATGGGTCCTGATCAGTTCGTATAGAAGATCCATCGTCCGCTCCGGATATGGACAGCCGCTGATATAATCGCCAAGCAGCAGGTAGTGATCCGCCTGCTGCTTTTCCGCGTACTGAAGGCAGGCCTGAAAAGCCTGATAATTGCTGTGGATATCAGCCAGGACGGCAATGATCATAGTCCCTGTCCCATGACGTTTTTCATCATGTTTCCGATGAACATCTGTTCTTCGGGCGTGAACGTATAGCGGAAGAAACCGCCGATAAATTTCTGCGCGCTTGCCATGATCTCATCCTGCACTTCTTTGGGGATATTGTCTGTCGGCGGTTTACTTCCAAAAGCCGCGAGCATCTGCTGCATCTGGATAAACAGCTTCTGGACTCCTTCCTGGCCACGGATATCCGCGTCCTGCCAGGGGGTGAAAACGATCCCGGCTTCGGTCAGTATGGGTTCATAGGCTTTGACCCGTTCCAGGAATTCCTCGTAGTCTCTTTCTTTCGTCCATCCGTTCTCGGCAACAGCAAGCAGCCGCGGGAAGATCTGTTTTTCCAGCGTTGCCGCGTCCGGAACACGTTCTGCCCAGAGCGGTGCTTCCACGCCGAGCACCTGATCTTCAGGGATCTCAAAATTCCAGTCGATATTCGGATCCATCAGCAGACAGGCCTTCATGGAGACCATCGCGTGCGGATAGTCCAGGTACAGGCACGGGTTGTTCGAGAAGATAAATTTCTGGCCTCTCGCCACATGAGGATAGGAATAGGGTCTTCCCATTTCCGCCCAGTACTGGCAGATCGGTGATTCCACCGACCCGTCCGCGCCTTCCGGTGCTTCCCAGGTGTCCGCGCCGAGCGCGCCGGACTTCAGGATCTCGTTCCATCCGATCGCGGTTTTTCCCTTTTTCGCCAGATAATTCACCAACTGCTCAGTGAAATAGGCCTGCAGGCCTTCTTCCCCGGCAAGTCCTTTTTCCCTGATCAGCGCCTGGCACTTCTCGCATGTCTTCCACTCGTTCTTTGGCGCTTCATCACCGCCCAGATGGAAATACGGGCCTGGGAAAAGATCGGTCACTTCGTCGATCAGCGCATAAAGAAACTCATAGACCGCCGGATCGGCGCCGCAGAGGATATGCGGATAGATCCCGCCTTCTTTTTTCACTTCGCTCGGCTCGCCGTCACAAGAAAGTTCCGGGTAGGCGGCTACGATCGCGCTCGTGTGCCCGGGCAGATCGATCTCCGGGATCACCATGATCTGCTTCTTCGCCGCATAGGCGACCACATCACGGATCTCCTCCTGTGTATAGAAGCCGCCGTATTTTGTTCCATCGTCTTCCAGCCACCAGGAACCGATCTCATTCAGTTTCGGAAAACATTTGCTCTCGATCCGAAAACCCTGATCATCGGAAAGATGCCAGTGGAACCGGTTCATCTTGAGCGCTGCCATGGCATCCAGCAGTTTCTTCACCTCTTCCACCGGGAAGAAATGACGGGAAACGTCCAGCATCATGCCGCGCCAGTTAAATCCAGGCGCGTCTTCGATGACTGAAACAGCCAGTTCTTTGTTTTCGCGGATTATCGCCATCAGCGTGACGAGCCCGTAATACTGTCCGGCCTCGTCCGCGGAAGTCAGGGCGATCCCTTCTTCATCGATCTCCAGCTTATAGCCTTCCGCGGGGATATTCTCATCCATGAGGAATGTCAGGCAGGCGTTTTCTCCGCCGGAAGCGAGCGCGAACTCGTCCGGATGATAACAGTTACCCTGATACGTAAGCGGAAGCTCGACTCTCAGGCTGCCCTCGCCGGTGCGGACCCGGCCGTTGATTTTCGGAATCAGATTCATAGTACCCTCCCTATAGAATTATGTCATCCCACAGCGGATCTAAGTATTCGTTGATCCGCTTGTATAGTTTGTAGCGTTGGTCGTAGATCTCATGCACTGCCATGTTCGGTTCGAATCGCTTGCCGATCGGGCACATGGCTTTCGCGGCTTCTTCCAGGCAGGCATATTCCCCACTCGCGGCGGCCGCGGCGATCGCGCAGCCGAGCGCACCTGTCTCACCTGCCATGACCGTTTCGACCGGCAGTCCCAGGATATCCGCGAACATCTGCGTCCAGACGTCAGAACGGGCCGCTCCGCCCGCCAGGCGAATAGCATCCGGCGGCTGTTTTCTGGTCGCCAGCAGCTTCTCCAGATGATATCGATGGCTGAAAACGATCCCTTCATACACGCTGCGCAAAAGATGTGCACGCGTGTGACTGACGTTCAGCCCGATGAAGCTGCCCATCGCGCCGGGGTGTACATTGCTGGCCATCAGGAACGGATGAAAGATCGGCACGAAGGTCTGCGGCGGAATGGATGCCACCCAGGCATTCATCTGTTCATAGACGCTTCGGCCGCTTTGTTCAGCCGCCTCCTTTACTTCCGGCAGGAGCTGCCGGACGAACCATTCGTTGTTGCCGGCGGAGGTGGGGCTCGATTCTTCGATCAGGTAGTACTGCGGCAGAGGGGAAAGCGAATTCATCAGCACGCTGCCGTCAAGGACCGGCTCCGGCCGAAGGTATTCGTTGATGCTCCAGGTCCCTGCGATCATGCAGATATTCCGTTCATCCAGTACACCCACAGCGATCATACAGGCGTCGATGTCGAACATGCCGCCGATCACCGGCGTGCCCTCGGCAAGGCCGCATTCGGCCGCGGCTTCCGCAGTCACATAACCCGCAATATCCGTCGAGCCGCACAGCGGAGGCAGGGCTTCCCGGATACCGCCAAGGCCGAAAAGGTCCAGCAACTCCTCATCATACTGTCGGGTATGCAGGTTAAGAAGGTTCGCGCCGGAGTAATCCGTGATCTCCGCCCGGGCTTCGCCTGTCAGACGGAAACGAACATAATCCTTGCATTCAAATACCCACTGGATATTGTCCATCACTTCCGGCTCATTGTCTCTCAGCCAGGCTAAAAGCGCTACCGGCTGGCAGGCCATGATATGCTGGCAAGAGATCTGAAACACCTTTTCTTCCGTGCCGTCTTCCTTCCACCGGACCGGATAGGCATACGCACGGTTATCCGTCGAGATGATGCCGGGACGGACAGGTTTTCCGTCCTTTCCCCAGAGGTACAGTCCCTTGCCATGGCCGCAGATCCCGACTCCGGCCACCTCTTCCGGGGCTATACCTGTCTTCTCCAGCATATCCCGGATGACCCGGCAGTTCGCCTGCCACATCTCTTCCATATCCCGTTCGGTAAAACCCGGCGCGGGAGTCAGCATTTTCGTATCGCAGCTTGCGACGCCGATCTCCCTGCCGCTTTGGTCATACAGTGCGGCTTTTGTCGTCGTTCCGCCGTTATCCAGCCCAAGGAAATACTTCATTACAGCCTCTCCGTAATATCAAATCGCTTGAACTGCTCCGGATAATCTTCCACCTTGTGCCCGACGATCGTGTATTCCTTATCGCCCTTGGTAAATTTGTTCTCCAGCTGCAGATACGCCTGCGGATCGAACATACCGGAAGAAGAGAAGCTCTGGATACCGGAACCCGGGGCGTTTTCAAACGTATAGGCGACGCTCTGGTTTTTGAAGTTGGCGAGGCCGTGTTCCAGCATGCCTTCCATAGCCGCTTTCATTGTATAGTGGCTGGAGCACATGACGAATCCGAGCGGAGTCAGTTCCTCCATAGTCACAGACGGATGGTAATGGCCATCCGGACCTTTTTCCGCGCGTACATCCGCGAAGATCTTCGGACCGGTGACGATCTTGGCCATCTCAGCCGCCTGCTCGGCGTTGCCGACCAGTACCATCATGGCGATGACCATCTGTCCCATTTCTGCACCGATATCGATCGCTTCCTGCAGACGTTCACAGCCTTCCTTCATCTGCTCCGGATCGTTCGGATCCGCGTTGGAACGCGCGATCAGAAGACAGTCGGTCCCTTCCAGCGCAGTCAGG
>JAFZQZ010000033.1 GCA_017620135.1 Bacillota bacterium | reverse complement strand
GTCTCAGTTTCTTCAGGTGACTGGGAAGGCTCGGAAGTCGATTCTTCCGAGACAGCCTCCGTCTCCGCGGGCAGCTCGGAAGGCTCGGAAGTCGATTCTTCTGAGACACTCTCCGCCTCTGCGGACAACTCAGTCGTTTCGGAGGTCGATTCTTCTAAGGCAGTCTCCGTCTCCGCGGTCGGTTGGGACAATTCCTGGGACGTTGTTCCACTACAGCCAGTCAAGGCCGCGGACGTCACCAGCAGCGACGCTGCAATCAGGACGACAGCGACATTCTGTAGGATCTTTACGGTTTTCAGGTTCATAACTATTTTCCCCTCATTAATCCAAATGAAATACCTTTTTCAGCTCTTCACTTACCGGACTGTTGTCCGGATTGGTCTCCATAATATCCGCCATGTAGTCCCACCATTTGCGGCAGATGGCGGTATCCGCGCTCTTATTCCATCGTTCTTCATCCTCGATCTCGATATATCCAAACAGAGTCAGCGTCTCTTCGTCCAGAAAGATACTGTAATTCTTCCCGCCATATTCATGGATCATATCTTTCATCTCCGGCCACAGAAGATTATGGCGGCGCTCATATTCTTCCGCCATGCCCGGGTACAGTTTCATCTTGAATCCTTTAATCATTGCCAATCACCTCCTAGTCAAGATCATCGGGATCCCAATCGTCCAGATCATCAAGAGCATCCAAATCATATATATCTGCCATTTGTTCCGATCGTTCGAAGTCTTCCTCGTCTTCCATTTCTTCAATTATCATGAAACCCAGCGCCGCCTCCGAAGCATCCGTAACACCATCACCATTAAGATCAAATATGTTGCCAAATAAGCTTCCGTTCTTTTTAACCATAGTCGCTCCTTACATTAAGTGACGCTCCCGGGGAATCTTTTTTATAAAACTCCCCTTCACCTTCCCTTTTCCCATTCATCAACCTGACGAGAAGGGAATGATTTTTCCATAGCTGCTTTCCCCTTCCCACTTTTCTTTCGAAATCCAAAAAAAGAGGGAATGTCAACCACGGTTTCAGAAAAACAAACTCCTTTCTCCCGGCCAAAAAGTCCTAAAAAGGGAAGGTCAACCGCAGATAAGTGAAATCCCAGTCCATCTCGGGCCAGAACTGCGGCGTGCCCAGAAGCACAGTATGCTCCGGGCTGTGGTGCAGCCCTGTCTCCCATTATTCCACCCATGTCACCGGATTCCCTGTTCTGGGAAGCGGCGACCGGACCGGCACACCATCGATCCCATATCCCAGGATCAGCCCGCCGGTAATGGTCTCCTCTTCTGACAGCCCGTATGTCCTGAGATATTCCCGGATCCCCGGATCCTCATCCAGCCAGTGCAGCTGATTGATCCAGCACGACCCGAGATCCAGGGCGTTCGCCGCGATCATCATGTTTTGAAGCGCACAGGCGCTGTCAGCCGTCGCGTTGCCGTAGCCTTTCCGATTGGCCGTCACGATCAGAACCGGCGCACCATAATAAAAGACATATCCGCCCTTCTTTGACGCATTGATCGAGTTCCGAAGCGACTTATAGGTGTCCGGCCCAGCCTCCATGCCCGCGAATGCCTTTTCCACCAGCTTTGCCAGATCCGCTAACACTTCTTTGTTCGTGATCACGATCATGTGCGTCGATTGGTTGTTTCCGCCGCTCGGCGCCATTCGCCCTGCCTCGATCACCTGTTCGATCAGCTCTTTCGCCGGCACTCTGTCGCTCATCCTTCGCGTACTTCTTCTTGTTTTGATAGCTTCTAAAGTATCCATATCAATCTCCTGCTTCATCAATAATCCAAACCATATCGATAGCTGCGGAGGCAGTACTGTTCTCTGGCTTTATCATCCTGCACAAATTCAGATATCCGTCCGCGGATCATCCGAAATCGTTTATCCTGTGGATAATCCGTTACCAGTGAATCACAGATATCCAATGCCTCCTGCAAAAACTTCCGGTCACCGGGAATACCCAGACAAAGCAAAGACCATGCCAGTTCATACCTCGTCTTATCACTGCCTATCTCATCATTCAGACGACGCCGGATATCCACCGCCCTGGAATAGAACTCGATCGCCTGATCATAACCGGTCTTCTGATCATTCGCCTCTTCCCGCTTTGCCTCGCCAAGATTCTCATAGATCCTGGCCAGATCCCGGTAGGCACCAAAGGTCCCGGTTTCATCCGCGATCGCTTTCCTTATCTCATATGCTTTCTCAAAGCATTCCCGTTTGCTCCAGCGAGCTTCAGAGCGGATCTGTACACCCATCGTATTATATAATACCGACAGTTCTCTTTTATCTTCTATCGTTCCTGTTTCTTCCGCGATCGCTTCCGTGATCTCCAGTGCCTTCTCCAGCTTATGGGTCTTCCTGTAACTGATCGCCAGAGATCTGCGAATATCCAGAGATGACTCGATCCGCGAAAGCCTGGTGATCTCCTCCAGCGCCTTCTGGTACATTGCCGGGCCTTCTCTCATCCGGGAAAACTGTGAGCACAGCGCGTCCCCGATTTTGTTATAGAGGATCCATCGGATCTTATGATTTTCCGGCATAGCCTCATAAACCCTGAGAGAATCCTGATAGCATTCTACTGCTCGTTCCGGAATGCCCAATGCATGATGGATCTCACCGAGTTTATAAAGGCTCTCGGCCAACAGTATCTTTGTCTCTTCCGCCGGGTAGTCGCGAGATAAATCACCAGCCAGCTCCTTCATCTCCTGATACGAGGATCTTGCTTCTTCGAGCAGACCCGCTTCCATATATGCGTCACCCAGCGCCTCCGTCTCCCGGATCAGCGTCAGGTCCGTCTGATCCCGCAGGTGATCGTCATACTGCTGTCGGATCATTGCCATCAGTTTCAGCCGCCAGTGGATGGAAGTCTGATAGCTTCTTGTGACGCCCTTCCCATCATGATACATGGAAACCAGTTTCCGCACGGCTTCCTCCAGCCCACTTTCCGCTGATTCCGTGATCAGCCGGACGGCTCTTTCTCTGTCGACTTCTACATCGATCCCGTCCAGATAAGCCAGGCCGATGAAGAAATTATGTTCCGGACTGTCTTCATGCAGCGCGATAGGATACGCGTGATCCGTGATCCACCCGGCGATCGCTTCCTCCCGGGACTTGCTGATACATTCAGGCATTGTGTCAAACGCTTCTTCAAGCCCGTTTTTATCTGTTTTGATCATTTCCACCGGCAGGATCGGCTTACCTGACTCCACAGCCTGTGGATACTCATACTGCATGATATAATTCGGACGTCCGGCCGGCCTTTCAAGCAGATTGGGTGTGACGACCAAAGCAAAAATCGTACTGTCTGCCAATGCTTTCTGAATGGCGTCGTTGAAGTCTTCACCCGGAACAAGGAATTCATCATACCAGATCGCGAAATCCCTGCAGGACCGGCGTTTATGGATCAGTTTCATCAGCTCCTGCGCGGAAAAGCGGTCCTTTTTCCGATAGCTCATGAAGATATAGGCGTCGAACGCATCCCGCACCTTCTCCATCATCTCGCTGCTGAGAAGACTGTTTTCAAGATACCGCCCCAACTTGATTTTAAACGGGATCGCCGACGGATCAGTATCAAACGGCGCCAGATATTGGATATTTCCTATCTTCTTATTGAAAAGAGCATCCAGCCCCTGTTCCATCATCAAGGGAAGGACCGGTATTCTTTCCTGATTCGCGAACGGAAGGATGATCTCAGTTGTCCTGCAACTATCCTGAAGCAGTTTTGTCGTCACGGGGACAACGATCAGCTGCATCGTCTGCAGATCCGAATACAGCTGGTCTACCGGCATTTCATCATCCGCAGGCTCATAAAACAAAGCAATCTTCTGAAATTCACTAAGCCATTTCCAGACCATTTCGAAGTACTTCCCGAAATCATCCGGATGACTGGAATAGAAGATCCTTGGCAATCCTTTGGGGTTGTCCTGCCCCAGTGTTTTAAAAGATAAGCTCTCGGACATATTTCCCCCTCATCCCATTTTCATAATTATGGGAAGTTTTCTATTCTTCCTCTTCTTCCAGCTCTTCCATCATGCTCTCATAGTCATCTTCCAGGTCACAAATCTCAGAATCGATCTCGTCCACCTCGTCAGAGAAATTGTAATAGATCTCATCCTCGCGATCTTCCGCTTCGCACTCGAAGTCATTGATCATGTCTTCATATTCCGCTTCCAGATCTTCGATCTCGCCTTCGATATCATCCAGCTTCTCACAGAAATCATAATAGATATCCTCTGCAAGGTCTTCCTCGATCTCTTCCTCTTCTATCTCTTCTTCCGTCTCGATGTCCGCCTGCATGCCCCAGAACTCATCCTCGAGCGTCTCGACCTCGTCCGTGATCTGACCGATAAAAGCCGTCAGCGCCTGAAGGATCACAGGATCCGATTCTGCTTCCCGTTCCAGTACCTCTTCCGGAACCCCGGAAAAACCCATCGCCTCTTTTTGCCTGCGCTCATGCCGGCCCGCAAGGAAGCCCATCGCCGGATCGATCGACCCTTCATGATAGGTTCTGCGATGACCGTCCAGACTTCGCCCGATCTGTTTCCCATTCGCATTATAATGGACCGTCGTGAGAAATCCTTCCACGGACCGGCCGATCTTCCGGCCTCTGGCATCATAATGCGTGTAGCCTATCCCGATCAGATCCTTTTCACTATGACCGATCTTCCGGCCTTTCGTATCATAGGTCGTATACCCTGTCCCAAAGAAATTCGGACGGCTCTCACTGACCTTCCTGCCGTTCGCGTCATAATTGTCATAGCCAAGGCCCCACGCCTTAGGCACACTGTAGCCGCTTCTTCTCGCCATGGCGCCACCTGTTACAGCGTCTGCAGCTTCTGACGCGCTTTTTCGATCGCCAGTTCCTGTTTCTTGATGCGCTTCAGCCAATCCTTGTAATCATCATGAAGGGCCACGTCCTTCTGTTTTTCCTTCAATTCCGCCAGCCGCTCTTCCAGCTCATCCAGACGATCTTCCAGTTCCTGTCTGTATTCTTCTTTCATCGAAAACTCCCTCCTGTAGCCCATTCCCTTTGCTAAATTATGTTTTAGTAAAATATGTTTTAGTACAGTGCCCTGCTCTGCTTCACATATCAAGCGTTATGTCAATTCTTCTTCTCTGCCGCTTTCAGCTGCAGGAGAAACCGATAGAGTATCTGCCACAGATCCTGGTACTGAACTTTGGCAAGAGGATAGTTCCAGAACACGGATCGGGAAATAAAATCATAGATAGCCTTGCCGTCGTCCGTCGCGAATGACCTGGATGACAGATAGAGAAACAAAAGTCCGCAAAGTGCCATCAGCAATACATAATGCTCTTCGTATCTGCCGAAGGGAACGTACGAATCATGCAGATGATTATAGATCGTCACCAGGAACTTTCCAAACTGAGCCATGGAGAAGGACGGATCCTTCGTGATATCCGCCGGATTCTCCACTTTGGCAAAAGCTCGTTCCAGGTTCTCAAGATCAGCTCTGATCTGGATGGCGGCATGTGTCTTCAGATAAAGGGAGATCAGTTTCGAAAGTGCTCCATAGATTTCCGGAAGGCTTACCGCACCGGCCGTAACAAAATGAAGCAGATTTTCTTTTGCATGAGGATGCGTCTTGAGAAACTGATCGATTTCCTCTTTCCTGGCTTTCAGATTCTGAAGATCCTGAATCTCCTTCTGATAGATAGCCGTATTGATTTTCCCTTTTGCTGCCAGTTTGGCCACTCTTTGTTTTCTGAAGCCTCTCTGTGCCTGCGTTCCATTGACCAGAACATCTCTCAGCCACAGCGCTTTTTCATAATACTCCGAAACCGCATACCTGTCTTCCAGCTTGAGAGAATCATTCAGTATCTTTTCCTGCAAGTCAGCTTGTGTCCGTATATCTCTCACCAGCTTGGAAAAGGTAATCGTCTCCGCGATCCGGTCAAGTCCTTTTTTATGCCAGCTGAGTGCCTCTTCGAACTGTCCCGACGCATAACAGGCGTCGCCGATCACTTCCGCCATCTTCGTGAGAGTTCGCTGATGTTTCGCATCGAAAAACTTATCTGTCAAAGGCAGCAGCAACTCATGTCCTTCTTTCATTGCCGCTATCGCTTCCTCAAAACTGCCGGATCGATAAGCGATGATCCCCTGATACAGCAGGTAGTCCGCTGTGAGCAGATCCGTCTGCTCACTTTTTTCTTCGGAATCGATCCATCCTTTCGCCTGATCCAGGATCGCCTGTGCTGTCTTCAGGTCTCCGCCCTCGATATAGATACCCCCTTCCGCCAGACGGCATCGGATCAGTTCCAGCCGAAGCACATAGTTATCCGGATATTCAGAAGACAGTTCACCAAGGATCTTCCGTTTCTCTTCCAATACCAGGAATGCATCCCGATGATCGGCCTGAACTTCATAATACGTACTGCGTC
The DNA here is from genome assembly GCA_017620135.1 of Bacillota bacterium. GTDB lineage: Bacteria > Bacillota > Clostridia > Lachnospirales > Bianqueaceae > RUG760. Next base: position 9,900 of record JAFZQZ010000033.1, on the reverse strand, counting down.
CGTCCTGGAAAAGTGCATAGGCAAGCTTCACTTCGAGCGTCTTTTCTTCCTCCGGCAGACCTTCCCAGCAGCCGCTGCCGATCTCGATCAGAGTCTCCGCAGCCGTCAGGTTGCCGCTCTCGGCGCTCTCCACAGCCATCCGGCCGGTAAACGACAACAGTTCGACGGCCGTCTGTGCATCATGAAACTGGATATGAGCCGTCTGTGTCTGTTGTAGCGCTTTCTGTGACCAATAATTGATCTTTTCATTAATTCCCAGCCTGAAGGCGATCTCCAACAGCATCCGGCATGCTCTGACCCTCAGCTTAAGGGCTTCTTCATAGTGGGATGTTCTCTTCACATATTTATTCCAGAGAGTTTTGACCTTACCGAAAGCATTCTTGTCCATCGCTCCAAAAGCAAGGATCCGCCCCTGCTCATAGGCAATCGAAAAGGCTTCTTCAGCCGTCTCAAAATCCTCTACGGAAAACGCCATTTCTCCGTATTCCATCGCTTCACGCATACAGGCGATCCCATCATCTTCCGACTGTGTTTCTTCTGCTGTTTCACCAAGTGCCATCACGACTGCACCTTGCCACAGAATCGCCTTCTCCATATCCCGCGGGACGCCTTCGCCATTCATATACATCGAAGCCAGCTTTTTTCTCGCTTCCACGCACTGACTGCTCTTCGCTGCTTCTGAAATCAGCTGGACGGCTCTTTCATGATCGATCTCCACGTCGATTCCGGACAAATAAGCCAGGCCTATGAAAAAGTTGTGCTGCGGGTTCTTGTCATTGGATGTGATGGCGATCCGATGGATCATGTCAGCCAGACAGGCGTTCATCGCCGCCGGATCGGATGCAACAACAGGATCGGGAATCCCCGCATACATCTCACTCAGCTTCTTCCGATCCGTCGGCTGCATTTCAATAGGCAGGATCTGCTTGCCCAGACTGCGCGCCATAGGATACTCAATACTGAGAACATAGTTCAGCTCATTGATCAGATTCGGAGTGACTGTCAGTGCGAATAATCCGCTCTTTTCCAGCGCGGCCCGGATCGCATCGTTAAAATCTTCTCCCGGCGTCAGATACTCATCATACCAGATCGCAATATCCCGACAGAACGGATTGGAATGGATCATCCGCATCAGCTCCTGCGCATATTTACGGTCTTTCTTCCGATAGCTCAGAAAAACATAGGCGTCAAATGCCGCCCGAACTTTTTCAGCCAACTCATTGCCGACGATCACTGACTCCAGATATTTGGTCAGTTTATAGCTGTAAGGAAGTGCCGTCGGATCCGCACTGTATTTATCCAGATACTGCAGATCACCGAATTTCCGGCCAAAAAGACTGTCCAGTCCGCTTTCCTGCATGAGCGGAAGGATCGGGATGTGCTTTTCCGCTGCCAGCGGAACTTCGACATCCATCGCACGGCTGGGCGTCTCAAGCAGCTTTCTTGTGACCGGAACGACCAGCAGCTGCATCTCCCCCATCCGAAGTTCAAAGTCTTCCACCTCTTCCGGCATGGTATCTTTATCCAGACAGAAGATCGCACAGTTCTGCCGTTCCAGAATGTCTTTGCGTATTTCCTCAAAATACTTTTCATAATCATCCGGATGCGCCGTAAAGTAGATCCTTGCTTTTCCCCGGACCGAACTGTCACCTCGTGTAAAGAACCTGAATTCTGCCATGACTGTCTCTTCCTTTATCCAATATCATTCAGTTTTGTCCTCTTTATTTTTCATTTTCATCAGCCTGCTCTTCTGTCTTTGTTCCGACCTCATAGCCGTTCCCATTCATTTGTCGCTCTTTGGTGAAACTCCATCTGAAAAATGTAAAGCGTTTGCCACCCAGAAGCGGGAGCAGTTCAAAAGCATAAGCATCGCTCTCCTCGTTGGGTGTCTTCTTTAAGGACCAAATCAAACTGACGACATCAAAAGCACCCGTCTCTTTGTCCTGCTTTACACGATACGGAATCAGCCCAATCACTAGCGCACCAAGCCAGATGCGATCAATGCTTTTGTCTCGTTTTTCCATCTCATTTCCCTCTCCGTGTTCGTCATTTTTATACTATGCTTATTGTTTTGCAGTTCTTTTCTCCGAAGGCAAAAAATGAACTCCTGCTTTTAGTATACATCACAGGAGTTCATTTGAGAATCCATAGTTTTATTCTATCTCAAATACAGTTTTTTAGTATTTTACTTATACTACCTTGTGCGATATAGTTTACTTAGAACAAAATACCCTTCTGAAAGAAGTTGATATGATGAAGAAATGTAAAGTATTTGTACCATTCGGCGCGTTGGGCGGCGGAATTCGACAGGAAGCCTTCCAAAATGCTATGCGTCTGAAGCCGGACATCATTTCGACGGATGCAGGCTCCACGGATTCTGGCCCCTATTATCTTGGGACCGGAAAAGGAAAATACGCAAGGAAAGCAGTCCAGCGCGACATGGAGCTAATACTCACAGCCGCACATGAGGCAGGCATACCGGTCACCATCGGCACAGCAGGCACTTGCGGATCCGATTCCGGAGTGGATGAATTTGCCGAAATTGCTGTTGAGATCGCAAGAAAGCATGGCTTTTCCATGAAACTTGCGAAAATCTATACTGAACAGTCTCCGGAAGAAATGAAGTCGCGATTTGCTGCCGGAAAGATCCATCCCATGGAAGGAGCACCAAAGATCAGCCCGGAGACTTTTGACACATGCAGCCATATCGTAGCACTGGCCGGTATGGAACCATTTAAGGAAGCTTTATCGAATGGGGCCGATGTCGTGATCTGCGGCAGGGCGACAGATACCGCAGTGATCGCTGCGTTTCCCCTTATGAAAGGCTGCGATCCGGCCGCCACCTGGCATGCGGCCAAGACAGCGGAGTGCGGCGGCGTATGCACAACGGATGTAGAAGGCGGCGTCTTTTTAACGATCGATGAAACCGGATTTACTGTCGAGTCACCATCACCTGAGGGCAGCTGCTCTGCTTTTGGAATATCCGCACATCTTCTCTATGAAAATGCCGATCCAGTCTGTTTGACCGAGCCCGGGATCGTCATTGATACCTCGAAATCTGTTTATACAGAACTAGGTGACGGGAAGGTTCGGGTAGAAGGGACGACCATAGAGTACAGACCCTATACCATGAAACTTGAAGGAAGCGGTCCGGCGGGATTCCAGACAGTATCTATTGTCGGGATCCAAGACAGAGATGTGATGAAAGATCCAATGACATGGATCCGTACCATGCAGGATTATGTACAGAAAAAACTCGACGCATTTGGACTGGACAGAAGCAGATATTCTTACAGTATTCGTCCCTATGGTTACAATGCAGTCACCGGGACCGCAGTCCCGAAAGGATTTGTCCCAAATGAACTGGCGATCATGTTACTGGTCACAGCCGAGACCCAGGAACTGGCTACGCAGGTAGCTAAAGTCTTCAATCCCTATTTGCTCCATTTTCCGGTTCACCCGGAACGCCCGATGCCAAGTTTTGCGTTCCCGTTTTCCCCGATCGAATGCGAGCGAGGCCAGCTGTACTCTTTCCGGCTATATCATCTGGTAGAACTTGATGACCCGCTGGAGCTTTGCCGCATCGTCTACGAGGAGGTGTAGAAATGGCTAAAATAAAGGAACTCGTCTCCTACGTCCGAAGTAAAAACGCGGGTCCTTTCTGGCTCACCATGGATCTGTTCTTTGACAGTAAGGACAAATACATGACCCTGGCAAATTCACCCGGTTTCACTCGGCAGACATTATCCGAAGTTTTCGATGTAAAGGCCGAAAACATCAAGATCTTTTACCTGCCGGATTTGAAAGTCGTAAAAGTTTCGTTCCCAAGGAAGGTCATTCAAGGATCTCCTTATGATACAGATATGCACGGCGGACAGCAGTACGTTTCCGTACTGGATTTAGAATTATAATTTAGGAGGAATCAAAAAATGCCAGCACTCGTCGGTTTTATCATGATAGCGATCATTATCGTCGCTCTCATCAAGTTCAAAATGCTCCCCATCACAGTCTTCGCGACCTTACCGTTTATCGCGGCCGCGGTTCTCGGATTCGGAGTCGTGGATATTTTCACCATGACGGCCAAGGGCGTCATCAGTGTCCTGCCTACCGCTACTTTGTTTGTATTCTCGATCACGTATTTTGGCATTATGACAGACGTCGGTCTGTTTGACCGGCCGATCGCCTGGCTGACCAAACATATGAAAACAAGTGTGTTTGGTATCATGGTCGCCACGATCCTGATCAGTATCGTCGGACATCTCGACGGAAGCGGAACAACGACCCTTATGATCGCCGTCCCCGCGATCTTCCCCATTGTGGAAAAGCTGAAGATCCGCAAGCTGCCGGTCGCCTTTATGCTTACCATGACGATCGCCGTAATGAACCTGCTTCCCTGGGGTGGACCGATGGGTCGGGCTGCCGTCGTTTTGAGTATGGATGTCACGGATCTTTGGAAACAGATCCTTCCTGTGCAGATATTCGGTATCGTAGTACTGTTCGTTTTCGCCTGGTTCCTGGCAAAATCGGAAGAAAAGCGCGGATTTGCCGCACAGCCGTACGATGGGGATATTTCCGGTACCGAAGCCAAAGAACGTGAACTCGCAAGACCGAAACTGTTCTGGTTCAACCTGATCCTGACTGTCATTGTCATTGCCCTGCTGTTCTTTGGCTGCCCGGCATTCCTTCCGTTCATGATCGGTGTCGCGATCGCTCTGCCGGTGAACTACGGCAAAAACGGCGATACCGCCATGACCGCGCGCATCAAAGCGCACGCCGGTAACGTCGTCCCGATGATCCTGACGATCATGGGCGCCGGTATTTTCCTGGGCGTTCTGAATAACGCAGGCATCATCAGCGCGATGGCGAGCACGATCGTTTCTGTGTTCCCGAAAGCCCTGGGCAGATTCGCGGACGTGATTTTCGGTATATTCTCATATCCGTTGGCCATTATATTCGACGCAGATTCCATGGTTCTCGGACTCGTACCCTTCATCGCAGAAGTCGGCGAGGCGTATGGCGTACCTCAGATCAACACCGTGCTGGCGATGACCGTCGGCTACGACATGGGCGTTGGTTTGTGCGTGACCGGCGCCGCCGTTTACTTCGGATGCGGCCTGATGGGGATCGAATACCGCGATTCGCTGAAATACAGTTTCTTTAAAGCGATGATCTTCTCTGTAGCGCTTGTCGTGTTCGGCGTGATCATCGGCGCTTTCTAAAACATCCCGGATGTTTTACAGCTGCCCTTCCGGATACCCGGTGGTCTCTCCGGCCAGACGATATCCATTGACAATACTGCGGACGATCGTATCCAGTATCGCCTGTACCGGAGGGAAGCGCAGCGAATCCTCCGTGTACGCGGCGATCACAGGGATCCGGATCGGCTGATTCCCTATCCGAAATAGCTGCACGTCCTCCTGAAAGCTTGAGTGACCATACAGTACGCTATCATAAAGGAAACAAGCCGCCATCCCGGATTTTACCACTGAAAAGGCTGTGTTGATGTTCTGCGTTTCGAAAAGAACATTGGGATATATCCCATATTCATCAAACAGACGATTCGATATCTGACGCAGCCTGTGTCCGGATTTATGCAAAACAAAGGGTATATCCCGCAGCTGTTCAAGACTCACCCAGGGAAGGATATGGCCGGCTTCATTAACCGGATCCAGTTTCTCAGTAAAACATCGGGGAACAGCCAGCAGGACCTGTTCACAGGACAACAGCTGATGCGGCAATCGCGAAGTATTTTGAGATTCACTCAAAAGAATAATGTCGACACTTCGCTGATTGATCAGCATATCTTCAAGAGTCGCGGAGTTATGTTCTATGATCTTCACTTCGATCCCGGGATGTTCCTCCCGGCAACTGGATAATATGATGGGAACAAGGGAAACACTGCGTGTGACCGTGATCCCGACACGAACGACACCTGTGGCCTGACGCTGTATACTGTCAAGCGTTTCCATCAGTTTATCGTCCATCCCGGCGATCTGGTTCGCATATTCAAGATAAACTGTGCCCAGGGACGTCGGACATATTCCTCCCGGAGTAATGTCAAACAGACTGGCTCCCAGACGGTCTTCCACTTTTTTCAGATAAGCGGAGAGCGACGGCTGAGAGATATGTAATGCGGCTGCCGCTTTAGAGATACTGCCGCAGCGCGCTATTTCCAAAATGTATCTGTATTCCTTGATATTCATGGCACCACCCCCTTGATGCCATTATCTATTACCAAAACACATAAGTCAACGAAGAAATATAGTTTTATCCTATATGTCAGGAGAAAAATCATGGAAAAAAGCAATTTGAAATACACCGGCGAACTGAAAGAAAATGTCAAGACCGTTCTGTTTATCGCTGGAAACGCAGGCACACCTGAGGTATATGATGACATCCCGATCCCGGAAGGATGGCAGAGAGCGAATCTGCACCACTGTCTGTCACCAGGCCCCTGGGATGTTGACAGCATGGGTAAACGCATCGCCTTGTTTGTGGAAGAGCACAATCTCGGCCCGACTGTCCTTGTCGGCTATTCCTTGGGCGGAGCACTCTCCGTATCCGCCGCGATCCATGGAGGAAGCCGGATCGCGGGACTGCTTTTATCCAATACTGGTCTTTGTACAGAGAATCACGGCGATCCGAACGTACCAGACAAAATCCGTTCCGGAAAACTCACACTCAAAGATGTGGAAGCCATGGTGGACGCCAACTGTATCCATCCTATCCCGGAAAAACTTCGCCAAAAGATGATCGACTATACAGTGAACACACCTCTCGAAATGGCATATGAAGGCGCCTTGTCCCTGCGGCAAACCGACTTAAGGGAAGCCGCCAAGGCCATTAAATGCCCGGTCACGATCGCGCATGGGAAACTGGACAAGCGCAGAAGTGAATACCATGTCCAACAAATGAAAGAATCCATGCCACAGGCAAATGTCGTCATGCTGGAAGGAAGTCATTCGATCATGCTTGATGATCCGGAAGGCTTTACCGCCGCATTGACCGATCTGTTGAATCAAATATAAAGACTTGAACCTGATTATTATCCACTTTGGGGCGTTTACTTCTTTTGATCGTCTCCCCACCCAAAAATGCCTGTGTTTTTTGGAATATATATCAACTTGACGAGCTATCTTATCCACGAATTAGATAAGATAGCTCGACAAAATAACGCGCCGCCCAATAATGCAAAAAAGTGCTGGGCGGCGACGCTTATAAATGCACTATTCGCCCCAAAGGATTGAAGCGAATGAGTTTAACGGTATTCTAAATCGTTTAACACAACATTTAACTCGTTTTAATTGAATTAAAAATCGAGTTAAAACCGATGTCTTGGGTTATGTATTATTCTATTATTTTGTATTTTGCGTATTTCCCTCCATAAAGCAGCTCCAGCTTTCCTTCTTTTTGCATTTTTCTGATCAAAGTATATGCCTGCGTCGATGTTATGATATTTCATTTCATTATACTAGACCCATTTCTCTAAGTTTTTGGTATATACTTACCCCCTTTTCCCTTCCCCAAATATGTAATGCCTGTCTATACTTTTCTTTATGCGAGAGAGGTTGTGTTGAATGATAATATGTAATAATGGAATTGATAATTGGGGCATATTCTGTATCTATAAATTTATTCTTAATCAGATCTTTTTTTAATTCACGGGCATAATATTGTTGTCTAGCATCTTCTAAACTTATAGTGTTATTTTGTGAGGATAGTTGTTTATCTATATCTGTTTCCATCCTTAAAATAGCAGATTTAATAGATTCTTCAATTATGACACTTGTTCCATCTTTTCTACTAAATCCTATTTTCCCTTTAGCCCATTCGTTTTTGCTTATAATAGCAATTTGATTATCTTTACATTTAGTATAAAACTGACCAGCGAAGAAACCAACAATAAGATCAATATCTGCTTGTAATGCTTCGTCTATTTTAAAAACCTGAAACATACAATTGCAAGTTAATATGAAATTAACAACATCTGAATGAATTTGACCTTTTTCATCTGTACAACAGACGCATATAGTATCTCTACCTGATAGAAAATTATATCCACACAACATATAATTGTCAGCATCGCCTGTATAATCAATAATGAACACCATTTTTTCACCTCATTATTCTCGGATTTTGAATTAATAACAACGATTATATCTGATATTCATAAAACACTTTATTATGAATTTTCCAACTGCCTTCCCATTTGGGGATCTCTTATAAATCATGGATTACCTTTTACCGAAATGTTGCCCTATCCAACTGCTCAGCAACAGAATCCTGTTCGTCAATACTTGGCACTTTTATCGCTATTTTGGCGAGACCTGCATTTGTAATTGCTTTTTGTGTCGCTCCGGAACAATTCTTATCTTTCTGTGCTAGAAATGGACTGCTTGTCAGTAGATGATAAAGGCATCTGTCTGTCAAAATCCCCCTTTTTGCTCGTACAGCGCAAAAACCCGTAGAATAGATGTGATCTGCAAGTATAGAGTCAATCAGCAGAGTCTTTTTCGTTCCTTGCATCTTCGCAAATAACACATCCCCATCAGTAACTTCGAGATTTGCTCTTGATGGTTTGCCCTCATAATCAACTATCTCGGTATCAGCATCGTTTATATGGTCAACATCAATAGCGCCTGTGCTGATATATTTTTTTGTTCCAGCAAACGGTTTGCACGCAGAACCAACTAAATCGACGCAATCCGTGAACAATAGAGTTCTTGTTCTCATCCCTACAAACCTCAATTTATAAGCCTAATAGTCTCTTTAGTTCAAGTGTCTCTTTTTCGACTTCTGTGTTCAGTTTTTCTATTTCTGCAAGGATTTCCTCTGTCGGAGGATATTCAATCGGTTTATATTCCGTCTTTTTATACTTGTTGATGGAAAGATCATAGTCATTTGATGCAATTTCTTCTTTTGAAACGAAGAAGCTCTGCTCTGTTCTTTCTCTGCTTTCTTCTGCGTCCAGATGATTAAACCGTTCTATAATATCAGGAATATCGTTTTGTTCAATGGGAGATCTCTTATCATCCAGACTAAATCCATCAGCCTTCATGTCATAAAACCATACTTTATCTGTTCCTCCAGCGTTTGTTTTCGTGAAAACAAGGATCGCAGTAGAAACACCAGCATATGGTTTAAATACTCCTGAAGGCATGGAAATAACTGCTGTTAGTTTTTGGTTTTCCACTAGTTCTTTACGAAGGGCTTTGTGTGCTGTACTGCTTCCGAAGAGAACTCCATCTGGAACAATAGATGCACAACGACCACCAATGGTAAGCATCTTGATAAATAAAGCCATAAATAACAATTCTGTCTTCTTTGTCTTACAAAGAGCGAGCAGATCTTTACTTATTTCTTCCTGGAAAACGCTGCCAGTAAATGGTGGATTTGCCATTATCAGAGAATACACATCCCGCTCTGTATTTTCACTTGATAATGAATCTTGATATTTGATATTAGGGTCCTCTACTCCATGGAGCATCATGTTCATAGCTCCAATTCGAAGCATGGACTGATCTGTATCAAAACCAGAGAACATTCCGGTCTTGAAATATTTCATGTTCTCTGTTTTCATGAGCTCTTTCTTTTGATGATCATTCACATAATTAGCACTAGACAGAAGAAATCCGGCACTTCCCATAGCGGGATCTATAAAGACGCTGTCTTTGATACAAATGAGAAAGGCAGCATCCGGCACGCAAACCCCGAAAATACCCTGAAATCAAGGGCTTTCACGGTCCAACCTGTTCCTCCGGCAGAGCTGTGAAGGCCCTTGATGCTCTGCTCCGTCGTCATTGTTCCTGCCGCAGCACCTGAAAAACTTACCCCCCTGTGCACCGCCGACCGGCAAATAATTAAAATGTGGTCGAATAATTAAAAGGTGCGGGAATAATT
>JAFZQZ010000006.1 GCA_017620135.1 Bacillota bacterium | reverse complement strand
TACACCACACTAGAGGTTTACACAATTCTTGGGATAGTCTCCGCATAGAAAAACAGATGAAAAAAGCCGCCGCCGAGCTTGACTTCGAACAGGCTGCCATACTCCGAGACCAGATGCTGGAGTGCAAAAGTTATCTGAAATAAAGAATGGGGACGGTTCCGGTACAAAACCGTCCCCCGCTGTCATCTTGTCAGGCTGTTTCCGGTCTCCTTGTCAAAGATATGCATGACATTTCCGCCGAAAGTATACGCGATCTCCTGCCCCGTATGGAAGGATTCCATGTGGGTTCCCTTGAAGTCTATGGTCTGGGCAATGATGATCACGTCCTGGCCAAGGCTCGTCACATGCAGGTGGACGGAAGAGCCCATCATTTCGCCGACTTCCACGGTGCCATGGAGCATTTCTTTGCCTTCGCCCATCAGCGCGATATGTTCCGGACGTACGCCCAGGGTGATGTCCTTTGATTCCACACCGTTTTCAGCCAGTTTCTTCGACTTTGCCTCGTCTACCGGTATCGTAACGCCGCCAAGTGAGACAATGTAGCCGTTTTCTTCCTTTACGAGCTTCGCGTCAAAGAAGTTCATCTGCGGTACGCCGATAAATCCTGCCACGAAAAGGTTTGCGGGATCGTCGAAGACTTCCTGCGGAGTTCCGATCTGCTGAACGACTCCGTCCTTCATGATGACGATGCGGTCGCCAAGGGTCATAGCCTCGGTCTGGTCATGCGTTACATACATGAACGTGGTATCGATCCTCTGACGCAGCTTTATGATCTCCGCGCGCATCTGGTTCCTGAGTTTTGCGTCAAGGTTTGAAAGTGGTTCATCCATCAGAAGCACTTTGGGCTCACGGACAATGGCACGCCCGATGGCGACTCTCTGACGCTGACCGCCTGACAAAGCCTTCGGCTTGCGGTCCAGATATTCAGTGATTCCGAGGATCTCGGCCGCCTCATTGACTTTTCTGTCGATCTCATCCTTCGGAACTTTTTTAAGTTTCAGAGGGAAGGCGATGTTGTCGCGGACCGTCATGTGCGGATACAGAGCGTAGCTCTGGAAGACCATCGCGATATCCCTGTCCTTCGGAGCAACGTCGTTCACGACCTTTCCATCGATCAGGATCTCTCCTTCAGAGATCTCCTCGAGACCTGCGACCATGCGGAGCGTTGTGGATTTTCCGCAGCCGGAAGGGCCTACCAGAACGATGAATTCCCGGTCTTTGATGTCAAGATTGAAATCCTCGACCGCAACAACGCCCTGATCAGTGACCTTCAGGTTTCCTGTTCTGTGCTCACTCTTCTTTTTCTTGCCGCTGTGAGGATATATTTTTACAACATGTTTTAAATTGACTTCAGCCATATTACAGGATCTCTCCTTTCTGTATTTCCGGCTCACCAGGCCGGGTCTCTTCCGTAAATATTTGTCATTTCTGCGATCTCTTCCGCAAGTCTTTTTGTAAGCTGACCGGGCATTATGCGCCACTGCCAGTTTCCGGAAAGGGTACCGGGAGTGTTCATTCTTGCTTCATGTCCCAGACCCAGCCAATCCTGGATCTGTGCTATGAAAAGGTCCGCCTGCGAACTCATTCCGCCCCTCAGGATACCACGGACAAAGCCTTCCTCCTGATTAAGGCCCAGATAGCGCTGCGCCAGATGAACATCCGCGGGATCAGCATGTTCGAGCCATCCCTTCAGAGTGTCATTATCATGCGTTCCGCTGTAGCATACGCAGTTCTTTTCAAAGGTATGGGGCAGGCTGCCCGGATCTCTGCTGTCAAATGAAAATTCCAGTACCTTCATGCCCGGGAAACCGGATGCCTTAAGAAGCACTGCCACTTCAGGGGTCGGATAGCCAAGATCTTCCGCAATAAACCGGATGTCCGGGAAACTGTCTTTGATCTTCTGCACCAGCGCCATTCCCGGCCCTTTGACCCAGGTGCCGTTCTTCGCGGTATCTTCCCCATACGGAACGGCCCAGTAGCTTTCCAGTCCGCGGAAATGGTCGATCCGGATGGCGTCATACAGTCTTGAAGCGCCTCTGATGCGGTCAAGCATCCAGCAAAAACCGTCTTCGGCCATGTGCTCATAATCGTAAAGAGGGTTTCCCCAAAGCTGTCCGTCATCCGTAAACTGATCCGGCGGCACACCCGCTACTTTTACCGGGGTGTTGCGTTCATCCAGCAGGAAGTTCTCGGGCGCCGCCCAGACATCAGCGGAATCCATGGCTACATATAAAGCCATATCGCCCATCAGCCGGATCCCTTTTTCGTGGACCTCGGCCCTGAATGCCTCCCACTGCCGGAAGAACAGGAACTGGATATAAGCGTAATAATCAACATCCTCAGCCAGCTCTTTCTTCGCTTTGGCAAGAGCATCCGGTCTTCGCATCCGCAGATCCTCATCCGGCCACTTTTGCCAGGACTTCATCCCGAAATGCTTTTTCAGCGCCATGAACAGCGCGTAATCCGAAAGCCATTTGCCTTCGCGTTCACGGAACGCCTCTACTTCCCCTGCATCTCTGCTCAATCCTCTGGACGCTGCCTTATACAGAAGCTTCGGACGATTCTGATAAAGCAGATCATATCTTATCTTCGAAGGATCATCGCCCCAGAAAAGGCTTTCCGCGTCTCCTTTATCAAGAAGGCCGTCCTGCTCCAGCAGCCCTAAATCTATAAACCAGGGGTTCCCTGCGTAAGCAGACTGGCTCTGGTAGGGAGAATCTCCGATGCTGGTCGGTCCTGCCGGCAGGATCTGCCACCACGACTGCTTCGCCATAGCCAGAAAATCCGCGAATTCACCGGCTTCCCTTCCTAATGAACCGATTCCGTAAGGCGAAGGCAGCGCTGAGATTGGCATCAAAATACCACTGCTTCGTTCCATGATTTATCCTTTCACGGCACCCGCTGCAACACCCTTGATGATGTACTTCTGACAGGACAGATAGAAGATGATAACAGGGATGATGCTCAGCAGTATAAGCGCCATGGTCGCACCGAGATCGACTGTTCCGTAGCTTCCCTTCAGGTACTGAATGTGGATCGGTATCGTACGGTACTCGTTGATATCCAGTACAAGATAAGGCAGAAGGTAGTCGTTCCATACCCACATGATCTCAAGGATGCCGACGGAGATCATTGTCGGGCGGAGCATCGGAAATACTACAGAGAAGAAGGTCCTGATAGGACCGCAGCCGTCGATGGAGGCTGCCTCCTCGATCTCCAGGGGGATCGACTTGACAAATCCGACGAACATGAAGATCGCCAGGCCCGCGCCGAACCCCAGATAGACGATCGGGATCGTCCACGGTGTATTCAGTTTCAGAGTATCCGCCGTTTTCGAAAGGGTGTACATTACCATCTGGAAAGGTACTACCATCGAGAAAACGCAGAGATAATAAACGATCTTGCAGAATTTGGAATTGACCCTTGCAATATACCAGGCTGCCATCGAAGTGCACAGAAGGATCAGCACAGTTGAAACTATGGTGATCAGCGCGCTGTAGGCGACGCTCTTCCAGAACGGATAATTGCCGAACGTCATTCCAGTAATAAAGTTCTGGAAACCTGCCGAGCTCTCAGCTGTGGGAAGCGCGAAGGTTTCGATCTTTACATAGGTATTCTGCTTAAAGGAGTTTATGACTACCGTAAGGACAGGGAGTACATAGATTATGCAGATAGCAGCCAGGACAACGGATAATATGTTCTTGCGCCTGCGCTCTGCTGTCAGAGTGTTTTTGGTATTCATTACTGCTGTACCTCCTTCCTTCTTGTATAGTAAAGCTGGATCAGGCCTATGGCCGCGACCAGGATGAAGAACAGAACCGCCTTAGCCTGCGCTACACCGGTCGAAGAACTGTTCTGACCGTAGAACGTATTGTAGATGTTCAGGGCCAGCATTTCCGTCTGTTTTACCGGAAGTCCGTCAGGTCCGATCGTAAAGGGCTGTCCTGCGGTAAGAGCCAGGTTCTGGTCGAACAGCTTGAAGCCGTTTGTAAGTGACAGGAATGTGCAGATCGTGATGGAAGGCATGACGTTCGGTATGGTGACCTTGAAAAACGTCTGCCATCTGGAAGCGCCGTCGATCTTCGCGGCTTCGAGCATATCCTCCGGCACGGCCTGCAGGCCTGCGATGTATATGATCATCATATAACCGATCTGCTGCCAGGCGATCAGGATGACCAGGCCCCAGAAGCCAAGCTTTGAATCCAGCAGTATCGATGTGCCGAAACGCTGCAGGATTCCGTCAAAGATCATGGACCAGATGTATCCGAGAACGATACCGCCGATCAGGTTCGGCATGAAAAATACGGTCCTGAAGAGGTTGCTTCCCTTTATGCCCTGGGTCAGCGCGTAGGCAACTGCGAAAGCGATGACATTGATAAGGATCAGGCTCACGATCGCGAAAAGAGCCGTAAACCCGAAAGCATGCCGAAAGCTTGCGTCCGCCAGGGCGGTTTTGTAGTTGTCAAAACCGATGAACTGGGCATCCGATATCAGCTGAAATTTACAGAAAGAAAGGTAAATGCCCTGTATGAACGGCCAGACAAAGCCGATGATGAAGGCGGCTACCACCGGTCCCATGAACAGCCAGGAACATCGCTGCATGGGAGCTTTCAGAGTATAGCCCCCGGTTATCTTACGTTTCACCTATATTCCTCCTTTGCTTTAAAATAAGCGGGGCGGACGAATCATATCGTCCGTCCCGCCAAGTAACGTTTTATGTGCGAGGGTACGTTTTAAAATCAGCCGTTGGCCAGCTTGTACTGAGCGCCCCAGCCCTGAACGAATGCGGTCTCAACAGTCGCCCAGTTAGCGTCTGACTGATCTGCATTGTACTGGTTCAGTGCAGCAACCAGAGCTGCGCGGTAGTCGTCTACGTTCGGCTGGTAGTTGGTAGCCCAGTCCATAACGTAGCAGCCGTTGTTGCTGTATTCGTTGGCAGCTGCGAGGAAGCCATTTGTGGATTCTGCAGCGCTCTTGTAAGGCATTACGCCGAAGGAATCAACGAGCATGCGGGAAGCTTCCGGATCGGTTACGCACCATACCATGAAGTCCATGGTAGCCTTCTGATCAGCTTCAGATGCTTTGCTGTTGATAGCCCAGCAGTTCTCGGTACCGCAGTTAAGTCCGGCTTTTTCTTCGCCTTCAACGCCGCAGTAGTACGGGATCATGGTAGCGTTCGGAACAGTTTCGGATACAGCCGGGAACTCCCAGGATCCGTTTACAAAGAATGCTGCCTTGCCTTCTTTGAATTCTGCTTCGGAATCATGTCCGCCTGTAGCAAGCTCGGTCGGAGCAACTGTGCTGTTGTTGATGCAGAGGTCATAGAGGTTCTTGAAGTTCTCCATGTAGGTTCCCTTAAGCTCTGCCGGGCACTCTGTCCAGCCGCCGTCGTCGCGCTCTTCATAGAAGTACTCAAGGTTTGCCATATGGCCTGTGAATCTCCAGCTTGAGGAAGAATCCATGTCGCATGATGAGAATGCGTCGAAGCCAAGCTCTCCGGCACGGCTGTGGATGTCTTCTACAACTGCCTTAAGGGTTTCGAAGTTTGTGATCTCGTCAAGAGAATGGCCTGCTTTTTCCAGAAGGTCCGGGTTTACGATGATGCCGTAGCTCTCATAGCAGTAGCCGATGGAAACGAGTTTTCCGTCTTCTGAATAGATGTTGTAAGCGTCTGTGTTAAGCTCGGCCTCGATGGGGGTGCCTGCAAGATCAAGTGCATAGTCAGCCCAGTCTTTAGCGCCTGCCTGGTTGCCGATGACGAACAGTGTGGGCGGAGCGGACTTGTCCATCTCTGAATTCAGAGTCTGGCTGTAGGTTCCGGAAGCTGCTGTAACGACTTTGACCGGAACGCCGGTCTCGTCTGTGTACATCTTTGCGATATCCTGAAGAACTTCGTCGGATTCCGGCTTGAAGTTCAGCCAGTAAACAGAACCTGTTGCGGTATCAGCGGGAGCCGCTTCCGAATTGCTGCTGCCGCACGCGGATAACATTCCCATACAAAGAACGGCTGCCAGAATAAAACTTAATGTTTTTTTCATGTTTCTTTCTCCTTCTTAGTAAAAAAACATTTTTTCATATATGAGAGACACATTCTGTGTCTGACTCAGCTTTATCAGGATCCCGGACAGGCCGGGAATATAATCACGCCTTCACATCCGCTACCGTGCCGCCAGGCCTGAGTATGGTATCAAATCGGAGATGGCAGTGCCCGCCTTTCCCCTCGATGACATTGACCAGAGCTTTTACCGCCTCCCTGCCCATTTCTTCGCGGGACTGGATGAGCGTGGTAAGCGTCGGTATTGTATACAGCGACATTTCGATGCCGTCTATGGCGATGATCGAGCAGTCATCAGGAACACTGCGGCCGGCTTCATGAAGGGCTTTCATGGCAGCTATGGCCATCGAATCCGCAATTATAAAGATCGCGGTCAAATCCGGTCTGCGCTCCAGAAGGCGCCTGGTGCCTTCGTAGGCCGCAGCCATGTCATAATAGGTCACCTCTTCGACCAGATCCGGATCAGGCACGATGCCTGCCTCTTCAAGCGCCTCGATATAACCTCTGTACCTCAGTTCGCTGATCGAGCTGTCCGTTTTGGAATCAAGCAGGACCGCGATCTTTCTGTGGCCGTGATCGATCAGGTATTTCACCGCACGTCTGGCTTCCGTCTGATCATCAATGGAGATGGATGAATAACTTTCCGGATCCAGCGATCCGAAATCGTTTGTGTAGGTGCAGCAGACAAACGGTATGTCCAGCATGTCAGCCTGTTTCTGTGTGTAATCGAAACATCCTCCAAGGAAGATCAGCCCTTTAAGCCTCTTTGATCGGAAAAGGCTTGCGCCTGCAAGCAGTTCATCGTCTCCGGCCTTGATCTGCGAAAGGACCATGGTGTATTTGTTTTTTTTCAAATTCCTGTTCCATGGCGCTGATCATGGCTGTGAAGAACGGGTTATCCGCGCCTCTTACGACCACGCCGATCGAGTCGGTCTGCGACAGCGTCAGGTCTCTGGCACTGTTGTTCGGGACATAATGAAGGGCTTCAACAACTTCCATGACCTTTTTCCGGACATTTTCGCTGACATCAGGGTGGTTTGTTCAGCACGCGCGATACCGTGCTGACGGATACACCGCTTTTGTTTGCGACATCTTTTATGGTCATTTCCGTTCGCTCCTTTCCCGGCTCATGGCACCGTTTCCGGTCTGCATATGAGGGCGATCTCAGATTTTGGTGAAAAGTATCAATGAAATCGTTACCGGGAACGTTTCCAGTAATTACATATTAACACAAATTTATTATCATTGCAATAACTCAGATCCATTTTCTGCGATTTGAACAATAACGGAATCTCATTATCGTGCATATTTAAAAACGCCGGGGAAGATCTGCATGGCGGTTGCGCAAGAGTTCGCCAGCGTGTACAATAACAGCTGTCAATAAAACCGGCCGTCAGGCCTTATGTCTGTCTGATCACGAAACATAAAGGAGAAGCCGATGAAAGCGAATATCGGACTGCGAAAAAAAATAATCTACTCGGTATTTGTGAGGAATCACACAAAGGAAGGCACCTTTAAGGCACTGATACCCGATCTGGAGCGTATCCGCAATCTGGGAACGGATATCCTGTGGCTGATGCCGATCCATCCAATTGGAGAAGCAAAACGGAAGGGAACGCTCGGAAGCCCCTATGCGATCAGGGATTACCGCGCAGTTAATCCTGAATACGGTACTCTGGAAGATCTTAAGGAACTGGTAGACGCGGTGCACAGATGCGGCATGAAATGCATCATCGATGTGGTCTATAACCATACATCTCCTGATTCCGTCCTTCTTTCGGAACATCCGGAATACTTCTACAAAAAAGCAGACGGCTCTTTCGGAAACCATGTGGGAGAATGGTCGGATGTAGTCGATCTTGATTATACCGTCGAAGGTCTCTGGGACTACCAGATAGAGACGCTGAAATACTGGGCAGCTATCGTCGACGGCTTCCGGTGCGACGTGGCTTCCTTTATTCCGGTCGAATTCTGGAAAAAGGCAAGGGAAGCTGTGGAAGAGGTGCACCCGGGCGCGATATGGCTTGCGGAATCGGTTCATCTTTCTTTTGGGGAGGAGTGCCGTCATCAGGGAATGGTCTGCGCGAAGGATTCAGAACTTTTCCAAGCTTTTGACATGGAATATGAGTATGATATCCGCGAGGCCTTTGAGCGCCATCTTAAAGGAGAGACGTCTCTTTCTCACTGGCTGGATCTGCTGAATTTTCAGGAGTTTGCCTATCCGGAGCACTACAATAAACTGCGTTTTTTTGAAAACCACGACGTTCCGAGGTTTGCTTCCTTTAGGAAGAGCCAGGCCGATCTACTGAATTACACCGCGATGCTTTATTTTCTTAAAGGCACTACCCTGATCTATGCGGGGCAGGAGCTGGCTGCAGAGCACAGGCCGGATCTTTTTGAGAAGGACCCAATCGACTGGGAAAACGGAATGGATCTGTCACGGTATATGCTGAGGCTCTCAGAGATAAAAAAAGCCTATCTTGACAGCAGTGACGCCTTTTACGCCGCAGGTGATGATGAGCTGGACATAGCTGTGCTTCGCAGAAGCGACGGTCATGTGGACAAGTTCGGGATCTTCTCTTTGTCAGGAAAGACCGGGGAAGTACCGGTAGATGCTCCCGACGGTTTCTATGCGGATCTTCTTTTCGGCGGCCAGCTTGAGATAAAGGACGGGAAGTACCGCTGCGACGGCCATCCGGTGATCTTCACATTTAGGAACGTGAAAAAAGAACAGATTTAGTGGGACAGCACCTCCACTGCTTTTGCCAGCTGCAGATCCTCGGTCTCCGAATTCTCCACTTCGATATCCGGCGTTATTCCTTTTAAGTGGATGTCGTTTCCGTTGGGAGTGTAATAATGCTGGATCGTCAACTTGACTACAATGAAGGAACCTTCATGCTTCAAGTGGGGCTTAAGTTGAGAGCGCTGTTAATGGAGAACTATGGAATCGATTGCCGGATGACCAGAGATTCCGATCATATAACACTATACGGTTATTCTGATGCCGAACTTGACCAAAAGCATTTATCCTTGCGGGGTGAGTATTCAGAGGGGTGCCGCCTGTTTCTGTCTCTTCATACAAATGCAAACCAAGATAATGTCAATGGATACGACACATGCAATCAACCTACTGGAATAACAAAAACAGTTATTATTGTAAATCGATTGGCATCTCAGTCAGAATTAAACCTTCTCCAGGCCAATGCAATCGGTAGATATTTGAGCCTATGCAATGCGGGAATGGGATTCGCATCAGTCAGTAGCTTTATTGAGGTCAACAAATCCAATGATGGCAAGAACCAAAGGCTCAAAAAGCAGACAAAAGGTTAAGGTGGATGATCTTGATTCTCTCAATGCTCAGATTGTTGAAAAGATGAATAAAAAGGCAGCTTTGGAGCAAGAAGCTGATTCTATAACCACAACAATTGCAGAGTGTAAATTGCGGTTGAGAGAGATTCGAGCATCGCTGAAAAAGCTGGAGAAGAACATTCCCGTCTGCGCCGGCACTGCGGGAGGCAGCAGCGACGCTGCCGCCGTCCTTCGGGGGCTCAACGAGCTCACCGGCGCGGGGCTCTCCCGCCGGGCACTGGCGGAGATCGGCGCGATCAGTGACGAAGTGTTCAATCCGGAGGATCTCGCGGTCCAGCTGCTGGATACGCTCTACAGAAATTACCCCGATCTGCTCTTTGCCCGCTATGAGATCGATCCTGAGGCGCTTTCCGAAAAGCTTTCGGAAAATGAGGAAACGCTCTCCGCGACACTTGGTGTGAAACGGGAACCGCTTGCGCTCCTTGATCT
>JAFZQZ010000032.1 GCA_017620135.1 Bacillota bacterium | reverse complement strand
GTTGGCGGCGCACCAGGAGGTGAATGCGGAATCTTCCGCAACGAGGCGGAACGCGGCGCAGGTCGAGTTGGCGGCCGATTTGTTGAAGAGGCCGAGGATCAGGCGCGCGGAGGAGTATGAGATCCATTTCGTGGATCTGCAGGAAGTCTTTGACAAGTACTTCAAGACACGCGGCGAAAACGGGCAGTATGCGCACCATTCAACGTTCATCGCGTGGGACCGCGTCCATCCGAATCAGATCGGGGCGACGCTGATCGCGGCGGCGTTCCTTAGCGCCTGCGGCCTGAAACTTTCACTGACGGAGGAATAAACGATGTCCTGTACGACTGTATTGGTAGGAAAGAACGCGACGAATGACCGTTCGACCATGATCTCCCGGACGGACGACGGGCATTTTGACGTGAAGAAGCTGATCGTCGTGGAGCCGGCAGATCAGCCCCGGGTGTATGAGAGCAAGATCTCTCATGTGAAGATCGAACTGCCGGATGATCCGATGCGCTATACCTCATGCCCGAGCGTCGATCCGGCGCACGGCATCTGGGCGGCGACCGGCATCAATGCCGCCGGCGTAGGCATGACAGCAACGGAAACCATTACCTCGAATCCGCGTGTGCTCGCGGCGGATCCGCTGGTGAGATATGAAAAGCCTGAAAAGCCGGAAGAAAACGCGGCAGAGGGCGAAGCAGCCGGCAAACCCGGAGGGATCGGTGAGGAAGACATCGTCGTGCTGGTCCTTCCGTATATCCGTTCCGCCCGGGAAGGCGTGCTGCGCCTTGCCTCCCTGCTGGAACAGTACGGCACCTACGAATCGAACGGCATCGCCTTCAACGACGAGAACGAAGTCTGGTGGCTGGAAACGATCGGCGGTCATCACTGGATGGCGCGCCGCGTGCCGGACGATAAAGTCGTGCTGATGCCGAACCAGTTCGGTATGGACGGCTTTGACCTAAATGACGCCTTCGGAGAACAGAAGGAGAACCTCTGCAGCGCGGACCTTCGCGAATTCATCCGTGACAACTGCCTGGATCTGAACCAGAACGGCAAATTCAATCCGCGCGACATCTTCGGTTCGCACACCGACATGGATCACATCTACAACACGCCGCGCGCCTGGTTCATGGGCCGGTATCTGTGCCCGCGCACCCATACCTGGGACGGTCCCGCGGCTGAGTTCGGCCCCGAGAGCGACGACCTGCCCTGGTCGCTCGTCCCGGACCGCAAAGTCACGATCGAGGATGTCAAATACCTGCTTTCCGGACACTATCAGGGCACGCCCTATGATCCGTATTCCGCGCAGGATTCCGGCAAACGCGGCATCTACCGTTCCATCGGCATCAACCGGACGGGCGTAACTTCCATCTGCCAGATCCGCGACGGCCTGCCGGTCGAGAACCGCGGCCTCGAATGGATCATTTTCGGCTCGACCGCTTTCTCCGCGGCGCTTCCTGTCTATCCGAACGTGCCAAAGATGCCCACTTATCTCTCGGAGGTGACGCTGGATACGGATACCCACAACTTCTACTGGGCTTCGCGCCTGATCGGCGCGCTGGCAGATCCACATTACGGAAATGTCGTCCAGCTGATCGAGCGCTACCACGGCGCCATGGCCGTCAAGAGCCGCATACTGGTCCGCGAGTATGATCAGAAATTCGCCGAGACCAAAGATCCTGCGCTGCTCGAGGAAGCGAACGAAAAACTGGCTGAAATGGCCGAAAAGGAGACCACTTCGGCTCTGAACAAAGTGCTGTATGAAGCCAGCGTCCGAATGAAGAACGGCTACAACCGCGCGGATAACTAGCAGAAATTGGGCTTATTCTCATGATTTTTCTTATCCGCCCCAACCCTTTGGGAAAGATAGTGCATTTTCAGGCTTCGCCGCCCAGTACATTTTTGCATTATTGGGGAGCGCATCAATTTGACGAGCTATCTTCTCCAATCCCTGGGCGAGATCAGTTGTCTGACTGTCATCTCGCCCAGAGATTTCGATGAATGGAAGCTTCGTCTGGGCGAGAAGATTACTTTTAAGACTATCTTCTCTAATCCTTGGATAAGATAGTTCATCAAGTAGATATCTCATCCATAAAACACAGGGGATTTTGGGTGGCGGAACGAGGAAAAAAGTTAAACGCCCCAAACGTTTCATAGAATCGCTTTTGTAAGAGGTTTTCAGAAAAGATTCGACTTAAAACAAAAAAGGAGGCAGCATTTTGACTTTGCTGCCTCCTTTTCGTATAGAAGATTTTCTTTACCTGTATTCTGCCGTGGGCTCCAGATCGCGGTGGATCGTCAGGACCTTGCCGTAGGATTCCATATACCAGGAAATGGTGAAGTGGAATATTTCACCGGTATCTTCCTTGACGCCGGCCGGCTTGTCGATCATAACATCCAGGATCGTGATCGGTACCGGTTCGTCACTGTCGCCGGAATAGGACTGAGCCTCAAACTGATTGATTGTGGAAAGGGAAGACAGATCGTATTCCTTGCCCTGATAGGTACAGGTGACCTTATAGGTCCCGAGCGTGATCTGGTTTTCCGGGAAGTCCTTGTCGAAGATCACGGTAGCGGGAGTGTTGCCCGGATTCATGAATTCCAGCATAAACTTACCGGCGCCTTCCCAGCCGTCCGCTTCCGGGACATACTTCACATACCACATATGGTCGGACTCGTTGGCGGAGATTGCGGACCATGTCCGGGACATCTCGCCGTCACCCTCAATCCAGGTAGCCACAACGTCTACACGAACTTCCATCGGGAACGACATGGCCGCGTTATACTCATCCTGATGGTGTTCCCAGATAAAATCAGTGTAGAAGGGTTCGATCGGATAATCCTCACCGCTTACGGCATAAGAAGTAATATCGCGGGTCTCCTCAAGCGCGCCGGTCAGGGTGTCGTAGATCTGAAGCTCGACCTTGTCCGCGTCCTGGAGGTTCGCGAAGGTGACATAACCTTCCATCTCGGAATAGAAGCCCCAGATATAAATGTGGACTTCCGGTTCCCGTACGACGGACGGATCGATCGTCGGCGCGGGCAGCGCATTGGTTTCCGCCTGGAAGACCTCGCCGGAAAGGGAATCGGCGAAAACAGCCGTAACAGAGTAGAATGCCGCACCATCCGGCTGATAGTCGGTATGCGCACCACCTTCGTAGGTGAAAGTCCAGGGAATACCGTATTCTTTGTCGTAATTGACTTCCACCATGGACAGAGAATCTTTGCTATAGACTTCGTCTTTCACTGAAAGAAGCGACATCGACGCATCATACCATTTAAGACCGAGACCGGCAATGGAAAGATCATATTCGCGCTCATCGCCCTCCGGCTGTTCGAAGACGAATGTCGCCGTAATGCTCGACTCGCCCGAGGGAGCGGAGCCGGCGGAAGTCAGGGTAGAGACGAACTGCGGACTGGAAACTTCCGTGACCGGTTCAGAAGACTCGGCAGGCTCAGAGGACTCGATCGTCTCAGAGGATTCTTCCACCTGAGAGGATGGTTCGGATTCGTTGACGGTCTCGGACGTTTCAGCCGTCTCTTTTGATTCATCATCAGCGGGTTGCTCGGATGATTCCTCTACTGTTTCGACAGGCGGCTGATTATCGGCTGAAACTGGTGCTGTGTAGAAGAGCCCCAGTGCCAGCGCCAGGACGAGGACGGCTGAGAGCATCTGCATCGCGAGCCGGACCGTCCGGCTATTTTTATCCGGCACGAATTTCGTCCACTGGTATTTTCCCGGCTCGATGATCTCCGGCGCCGGCACGGGATCCTCCGGCGGCAGGGAACCAAAGTCCTCGGATAGAAGAGGCGTGCTTAGTTCAGGCCCGGGAGGCGTGAATTCGGGCTCGGTGATCACGGAAGGCTTATCGATCTCCGGCGGGCTGAATTCCGTATAGATTTTCTTTGGATCTGACATGGGATAGCCTCCAAAGGATTATTTCTGATGGACATCGACCTGCGGGAAGGGCACCTCGACTCCGACTTTTCTCATGCACAGGAACAGTTCGCGGTTCAGCGCGCGGCTGGCGGAGTAAATGCTCGCGTCATGCACTTCCACCACAAATTTCAGATTGACAGAGGAATCGGCCAGTTCGTCCACGCCGAGATAGACCGGCGGCGCCAGGAACATGTCCTGATGACGCTGATACATACCCGCCAGCATCTCTGGCATCTTGGCTTCCAGGGCTTCGAGATCAGTCTCGTAGGGGATGCCGATCACGGAAACCGCGCGGGAGGTATGGTCGGAGCGGTTCAGGATATTGTTCATGTCAGAGTTGTTGATGATCTTCACATTGCCGCCGGCATCCTCCAGACAGGTGGTCCGGATACCGATGCTGGTGACTTTGCCGCGGAAACCGCCGACTTCCACGAAATCGCCGACATTGTACTGGTTTTCAAAGATCATGAAGATACCGGTGACCAGGTCCGCGATCACGGAATTGGCCGCGAAGCCTACGATCAAAGTCACGATCCCGACGCCGGCGACGATCGTCCCGACGTCAGCGCCGAGGATGGAAAGACCCCAGCAAAGGATCACGATGGCGGTCAGGTATTTCAGCGCGTTGGAAAACAGGCTGATCAGAGTCTGAATGCGGCCCTTTTCAGGTTTTAAAAGCCCAAGTATAAACAGGATCAACTGCTCGATGGCCAGGACCAGTGCGATCATGACCAGCAGTTTGACCAGAGAAGCGCCGCTCAGCTTTATGCCCTGGAAGACATTGCCGAAGGACGAGAAAACACCGGTGGCCAAACCCAGACCGATAAACGCGGCGCAGGCGACCAGGAAGATCACGAACTTGATGATGGACTTGGAAGATGGTTTCATGGGAAATCTCCTTTTGAAAAAAAGATAAACTAATTATAATAAATGTAAGAAAAATGTCAATCCGAAAGGCGTTCGCCTTCGAAATTATAACTATACAGCTCATTCCACGGGCGTTTGCCGGCGATCGTGCCGGGGAATTCCTGGATCAGCCGGACGGCGTCATCGATGGAAGCCTCGTAGATCCTGTCAAGATCCTGATTGCTCTTTTCACAGGCGGGGATCGGTTCCTCGGAGATGATCAGATCCTTGAATCCTTCATGATGGGCAAGATCCAGCGTCTTATAAAGGAAGTTACGCTTCACGTTCGACCCGCAGATCAGAAGATCCAGATAACGGATGAATTCCTGCATCGCCGTCCGGATGATCTCGGGCGTGATCACCAGTCCGTTCTCGGTGGGAACCGGCGTCGCCGGTGGGAAAAAGTCCGCGATCACACGGGCGTTACGGTCCCGGGGGACGATGTGCTGCGTGAGGCGTCCGTGGAAGGGATCTTTGCCGTCCTTCAGCAGGAAATAGCGGTCGAGCTCCGCCTCGATCGCGAAGTGCGAGACGCCGGTTTCCTCAATGAACTTTTCGATATACGCGTGCGCGGTCCGGTCGAGCGCGAAATGGCAGAGAAAACCGAATACATAGGCGATGTGCGCGCCGCAGGGGCTCTCCTTTACGATCTCGCCGGCTCTCTCGAAGAATGAGCGGCCGCTTTTCGTGTGCAGTTCATTGCCGAGGCGGATCACGTCGTTCGAGGAGAGAGCGTGATAGTAAAATAAAAGATCCGGACCGTGCAGACCCGCGTCGAACAGCTCCTGGTAGGATTCGATCACGCTGTGATAGCGGGGCGCGAGGCGGCTTTCGACGTCATGTCCGAATCGGTAATGGGTATAAGTGGTAGGCATAACGAGCTCCTTTCCCTTTTATTGAAACTATGATATACTATTTCCCGTAAGAATGCAAAACTTTCCGGAGAAGAGAGATGAAATTGTATATACCGATTATTCTGCTGATCGTCCTTTGCCTGCTGATCACGGGCTGCACCTTCATCAAACCGACGAAGCCGACCGCCAAGCCTGGCGGGGACGAAGGATCCGAAAGCTCCGAAGATTCCGGCACGAAAAAAACGGAATGGACGAAGGACATTCCACTGACCGGCTCGTGGACCGCGGAGAAGAAGCTCTCCGAGATCCCGCTCGTTCCCTTGTGTGAGGATACAGTCCCCCTTCGTATCAATCTGACGGGTGAAAAAGATTCGGCAGGTTCTGACGACAATCTCGAGACCAGGACTTCCTACGCCGAGATCGATCCATACAGCACCGTGACAGGAACGTTCATGGGTCTGGCCGAGGAGATCGAACGGTTCAATACTCGGGCGAAGGCACGTTCCGCGCAGGAACTGAAAGAAGCCGAGGTACGTCATAAGTCCTATCAGGGACTTTTCAGTAAGGAATCTATCTATCTGGTCAGTGATATCAGCATGCGGATCGACCGGGCGGATACGAAGATCTTCAGCTATATCGAAGAGATCTATCGGTACAACCGCGGGAATGAGCCCGACTTCTACGAAGTCCACGGGCACACGATCGATCCGATGACCGGACAGGAACTTTCGCTGAACGATTTCTTTACCTCGGTCGAAACGCTCCCCGGGTTGATCTTCGAACGAACGGGTAACGGAATTCCCTACGGGACGGAGCTGGATAAGGAAAAGATCCTCTCGCTTTTGAAAGAAGCGATCGAAGGCTGCCGTGACGACGGAAGTTTCGCGTGGGCGATCCATCCAGCCGCGATCGAGTTCGACATCGTGATGGAGACCGAGGACGGACATTATCTTGAGAAGGTCTGGATCCCGTTCGCTGTGCTGAAAGACTGTGTGCGGGAAGAGGCTGTTTTCGTCGGTTATGACTACCTGGAGAGCCTGCGTTCCTCGGATCTGGCACTGGCCGTCGGCGTGAGCGTTCCGCTTCAGGAGGACGGATCTGAGTATAAACGATACTATCTGGGACAGAAGAACGGAAATCAGTATATCTATGCTGTCTGTGAGACCAGGACCGACGCGTTCGCCGTGACTGACGGGGGCACGGAGAAGATCGGCTATGTAATGGGGGAGTTCTACGGCGGGATCAATGTCGATCGTTTTGCGGAAAACCCGGATCCGGAACATATTCCGCTTGACTGCGATCTGGAGTTTGAACAGTCTCTCGGCCTTACGGGAGAAGCCAGGATCACAGACGACGGGAGTCCGGTGCTGAACGGCCTGCTCAAGGTACGCGGCGTCGCCCAGCCGATCATGACCGCGAAAGAGTTTGAAGCCGAGATCTTCCCGGATGAAGAGAGTACAAAGGCGGAGATGGGTATTGTCGAGTCATCCAGCGATCTTTATATCCGCCGTACGGACGGCGAAACGTTCGTCGACGCGGTGATCGATGGCGGACCACAGATGTGCCGGCTGTATATCACGGGAAGCGCGGAAGAAGGCTGGATGATCAACGGCTATCCGAAAGACGAAGTCGTCGGATACGAAGGTTTTCCGGAGCGTTAAATAAAGGAGGCAGGGTCTATGAAACAGTATTTAATTCTCGCGATCGTGCTCATTCTTTGCGCGGCGCTGCTCATTGGTTGTATCAGTAAGCCGGTCAAACCGGATGAAGGATCCTCCGATGGGAAGTTCGATCCGGGCACGCAGTCTTCCGGCACTTCAGGGACAGGCGAAACGTCTTCCTGGACGAAGGACATTACGCTGCAAGATCCTTTTATACCGAGTACATCCCTTTCCTCCGTGCAGCCGGTCACCCTGTCCGTGAAGGCGGAAGAGGCGCAGGCTATCCGCGTCCAGTTGATGGAAGAGGAGATGAAGGTCGATGGCTATACCAGCTATGAAGGCGGCGTGGAAGCCGACGTGTCGTTTGCCGAGATCGATCCCGTCACCTATGAGGGTCTGAATGTGTCTATCGCGGGGCTCGAGGGCGAGATCAAGCGGTTCAACGAGGCGTCGAAGACGCGCGCGGCCAGGGAGCAGGCGGAAGGCAGGATGCGGCACAAAGCCTATCAGGCGACAAAAGCGGAAGAGGACTATATCTACCTGACTTCGTGGATCAGCATGAAGATCGGGCGAGCGGATACGCAGGTGTTCAGCTATGTTGAAGATATATATCGTTACAATAGGGAATACGAACCGGATTTCTACGAAGTCCACGGACATACGATCGATCCGGTGAGCGGCCAGGCGCTGTCGCTGAATGATTTTCTGACGGACACTTCTGACCTGGGAAGCCGGATCTACGATGCGATGGAGCCTTATAGCTGGTGGACAGACGCATACGGATCGAAAGAAGATCTGGTCCCGATTCTGCAGGCAGCGGTGGACGGCTGTCGTGATGACGGCAGTTTCGCGTGGATGGTCTATCCGCACGGCTTCGAATTTTATCTGGTGCTCAGTACGAAGGAGAGCGGCCGGATAGGGCATAGCAAGCTTTCTTTCCAGGTGCCGTTTGAGGTCTGGGCTGATATCCTTCGGCCGGGCATCTATGAAGTCACTTATGACTATCTGAACTGGGTCAGCCCCAAGCTGTTCCCTGATATTTGGGGTATGAAACTGCCGATCCATGAATCCGGAGAGTTTTATATGTCCCACTATCTGGTTCAGAAAAACGGGAAACGGTATCTCTACGCACTGAAGGATGAATACACCACGATCTATACGGTGGATAATGGAAGTTTAACCAAGGTGGGAGAAGTACTTGGTACGCCTTACTGGATGCGCGGACGGGAGTACTTCTCCACGCCGGATCCGGAATGCTTTGAAGTGTCATGTCTGGTCATGATGAGCCAGGAGCTCTATCTGCGCGGATATGCCCGGGTCGGCGAGGACGGGATCCCGGAAATGCTCGGGCTCTTTGAGTACCGCGGCAACTCCATCCCCTTCGCGAACCAGATCGCTTTCGAGGCGGAGACCTTCGCGGATTCGGAAGCCACCGAGTTCACGGTCGAGACAGTGCCGGAGTATACGGATTTCGTGATCTTCCGCTCGGACGGAAAGACCTTTATCGACTGCGGCACGTATAACAGTGATAAGATCTATCGGCTTTATGTCACCGGCAGCGAGGAAGAGGGCTGGGTCATCAACGGGATCCCGAAGGATGAACTGCTCGCCTACGAGCAGTACTGGGAGGAATGATGAGTCAGAAGAAGAAAGGAAGGATCGGTATGCTGATCGGAGGGATCATCATCGCCGCGGCGGCGATCACCTTGCTGGTACTTTTTCTGACCGGCGTGATCGGAGGCCGGAACGCGAAGCCGCCTGCTCCGCAAAACAGTGACAAATTCCAGACCGACGGAGACTCCGCGGCCTCGTCAGGGCTGTCCGGCCAGACGGAATCTGTGCCGACTGTCGAGGAAATCCTCGCTTCGCTCCCGAAACTGCCGAAGAAGAAAGCGTATGTCGTCGGGGAGGATGTGCTGGAGCAGGAATTGACGGAGTTCTATTTCACCCGCAATGGGTCCACAAACCCGCCGTATTTTCAGCGTTTCCGATTCTTTGTGGAGAACGGGAAGCATTACATGTATCATGAAAAGCGCGAAGGCGACACCTGGCCGCTGACGGAAAAGCACATCACCGTCTCGGGGACGATAGAGCTGACTGATGAGCAGTGGAACACCTTCTGGGACTTCATCAAAGGCGGCACGGTCCAGTCCCGCACCGAAAACCTCGACGACGGCGACGACGGCCCATGGCTGTACCTTTACTGGCTGCGTGATCCCTCTGATTTCCAGGAGTTCTCTTTCGCAGATTATGGCACTGTCCTTGACTTCGAGGAATTCTGCTACGGACTGATAGAAGGAGAGTAGGCGGGAACTGGATGGTTGCGCCTTGTAAGGCGTGTTTTTCAAAATCACGCGCACGAGCGCCTTGTGAGGCATGTTTTTCAAAATCACACGCAGCAGTTGCTCCGTAGATTAGGGATTTATCAAATTGACGCGTATTTTCAGCACTTTTTCTGGCATTCTTACGCGTGATTTTGATAAATCCCTTTTTTAGACCGCGGAGGTTGCGTGTGATTTTGAAAAAGTCGGATTACAGGGAGCACGAACGCGCGGTTTTGAAAAATGTTCGATTTATAACGCCGCGTGATTTTGAAATAAAGACTTTTCAAGCCGTCAGGTAGCTTGTATCTAAATGTCGAAATCAAAACCGGCTTTGCCCCGGTACTCGGAGGGGCTGCAGCCGGTATATTCACGGAAGCGTTTGCCAAAGTGGCTCTGTGTGGCGAAGCCTAGCTGCTCGGCGATCTCCTGGACAGGCCGGTTCGTCGATTTCAGGAGTGTCTTCGCATATTCCATCTGCTGCGACAGAATGTATTCACCGATCGTTTTCCCTGTCTCGGCTTTGAATTTGCTGGTTAAATAGTTCGGTGCGTGACCCACCATGGTTGCCAGTTCAGCTACGGTGGGTTTTCTGTCGGGATGAAGAGCGATATAGTCCATACATTCCCGGACTTCACGGGAAATAGCGCTTGTTTCATTTACTTTGCGTACCCGGGCGGTGAAGTCATCTTCCATCAACCGGCTGATCTCAGCGACTTCCGAGACCTGGCTGCAGGCTTCGATCGCCTGAATATAACGGTCGCTGAGTTCATAAGCCGTATCGGGCAGCACGCCTCCCTGGAGAGCCGCGCGCATACACAGGGCAGTAAAGATGATGACCGTGTCTTTCAGCTGACGCAGCGTATCCCCACTTGCGAGTCGCCCGACGATCGCCCCAAGGGCGACCTGGTCTCTGCGCCGCCGGTCTCTTTCGCTTCCTTCCATGACATGGCGCAGGATCTCCTGTTCCTGTTCCCAGCTTCCTTTGCGGCTTTGATGCGATGAGTCCGGCGCCGCGTCGATGCGAGTGCTGTCTGATGAGCCTCCCAGAAACCGCAGGTCCTGTGTCGTGATCTTCTCACCGGTGATCGTAAAATGCAGCATCAGGCTGTACTGGAGCAGACGTGTGAAAGGAACCACAGGAAGAGAGCGGACGGTATCTCTGACCTGTTGCCTGGTCTTTCCGAAAAGCGACAGCTGAGCCAGTGAGGCATCCAGCTTTGATTCGGAGAGCGAGTCGATCAGGACCGGCCCGATCACATGGACGCGCCAGAGAGCACCATGATCATTATATTCAAAGTCCGCGACCCATAAAACATCCAGTGAATTGGTGACGATAACAGGCTTTGCCTCAGTAAGCCCAAGTTTAAGCAGCCCGGGACCCATCTCTTCCATTAAGAAAAGAAAACGGTATCGGTCAGTCTCGGGACTGTTGTCCTCAAGTAGGGTGAGATCCTGGTCAAAGATCCAGCTGTACAGATTCTGACCGCAGGTCAGCAGGTCATGGAAGAAAGGCAGATAGATATTGGCGGAATTCCAGGTATTCATAACAACACCTCCGATCGGTTTCTGAACCTATCGTACCAGAGAAACAAGTCTTTGTCTATCCTGAAACAAATAATTCTATCGCGAATATATGATACGATAAAACTATAGTAGAAACACGATAATAATCTGTGAATTATGTTAACGGCATATGCCTTCCGGATGATATACTACAGTCATACAAAACAAAGACAAACAGGAGGACGACATGGATACAAAAGAAATTCTGAAGAACCTGACACTGGAAGAAAAGGCTGCCCTTTGCTCCGGCCGTGATTTCTGGAAAACAAAGGCGATCGACCGCCTTGGGATCCCTTCCGTCATGATGTGCGACGGCCCTCACGGACTCAGAAAACAGGAAGGGGAAGGGGATCATCTCGGCATCAACGAGAGCATCCCGACTGTCTGTTATCCCAGCGCTTCCGCCCTGGCGTCTTCCTTTGACCGGGAAGTAATGACAAAACTAGGCCACGCGCTTGGCCGCGAATGCCAGGCAGAGGATGTGGCTATGCTGCTCGGCCCCGGGATGAATATCAAACGCAGCCCACTCTGCGGACGGAACTTCGAATATTTCTCTGAAGATCCTAAAGTGGCGGGAGAGATGGGCGCCGCCTATATCCAGGCGCTCCAGTCGGAAGGTATCGCCGCGTGTGTGAAACACTTTGCCTGCAATAACCAGGAGACCATGCGGATGACCGGTGATTCGAGAGTGGATGAACGGACACTTCATGAGATCTATCTTCCGGCGTTCGAAACCGCGGTAAAGAAAGGCAAGACCCGCGGCATCATGAGTGCGTACAACGGCGTCAACGGATCTTTCTGCACCGAGAATAAAACACTGCTGACCGATATCCTCCGTGACAAGTGGGGATACGAGGGATTCGTCGTGACCGACTGGGGCGCGATCAAGGACCGTGCCGCGAGTGTCGCTGCCGGACTGGATCTGGAGATGCCCGGCGGACCGAACGCGACCGGAGAAGAACTGGTAAAGGCTGTCAGAGAAGGAAAACTTTCCGAGGAAGCGCTGAATAGATCCGCGGAGAATGTACTGAACTTTATCCTTGCTTCGATCGCAAATAAGAAAACGGAAACGATCGACCGGGATGCATGCCGGGCTGTTTCCAGGGAGATCTCGGAAGAGTGCGCGGTTCTTTTGAAAAACAACGGTGTGCTGCCACTGAAAGAAGAACAGAAAGTCGCGCTGATCGGCGAATTCGCGAAAACACCTCGCTTCCAGGGCGGAGGATCCAGCCATATCAACGTACCGTATTCGGTAAGCGCACTGGAAGCGGCTGAAGGAAAAAACATCATATTCGCGCAGGGATATGACACCCATAGCGATACGGACAGTGACAAACTGATCGAAGAAGCGGTCATCGCTGCGGAAAAGGCGGATGTCGCCGTAATCTTTGCCGGACTTCCCGACGCGTATGAGACGGAAGGCGCGGACAGAGACCATATGCGGATGCCCGAGAATCAGAACGAACTGATCCGCGCTGTTGCAAAGATCAATCCGAATACCGTGGTCGTCCTGCACGGAGGAAGCGTCATGGAACTGCCCTGGCTTAATGAAGTTTCTGCCGTCCTGTTGATGCATCTGGGCGGAGACCAGGTAGGAGCCGCGACGGTCGACCTGCTTTATGGCGAGAAGAACCCGAGCGGGCACCTGGCAGAAACCTGGTCCGTGCGCCTGGAGGACAACCCCTCGTACCTGAACTTCCCCGGTGAGGAAGGCGTCGTTAACTACGCGGAAGGCATTTTCGTAGGCTACCGCTATTATGATAAGAAGAAAATGGATGTGACCTTCCCCTTCGGCTATGGGCTCAGCTACACGACCTTCGCCTATGAGAATCTGCGGGTGGATAAGGAAAGCCTGACCGATCAGGACACCCTGATTGTCACGGTGGATGTGAAAAACACCGGAGACCGCACGGGCAAAGCGCTCGTTCAGCTGTATGTGAGGGATGTGGAGAGTACGGTTCGCCGCCCTGTCCGCGAACTCAGAGATTTCGCGAAAGTCGAACTGGCTCCGGGCGAAATGAAAACAGTCAGCTTCGCGCTGGACAAGAGAGCTTTCGCCTATTATGAGCCCAAATGCAAAGACTGGTTCGTTGAAAGCGGCGAGTTCGCGATCGAGATCGGTGACAGCAGCCGGAACATCCTCGCGGATAGGACGGTGCAGGTAGAAGGAACGACGGTCCTGTCCTTCGAGATCACCGCCAATACGACGATCGGACAGCTGATGAAACATCCGAAAGGATCCGTTTTTGTCCGCCAGATGCTGGGTTCCCGTATGGTGGCGCATGAGGATATGAGCTCTTCGATGGGAGAAGGAGCTGAAAGAATGATCCAGAAGATGATGTTCGAAACTCCGATCGGCTCGCTCGTGAGCTACGGCCGCATGAGCGCCGAGCAGCTGAAAAGCCTGATCGAACAGTTGAACAACTGATAAACAAGGAGGGAAAGACATGGAACAAACAACGTTATCAAATAAAAGCCGGATGCTGATCTTTATCAGCCTGTTGGTGGGCAGTGTCGTTTCATCTTTCCTGTCGACGGCACTCAACACGGCACTGCCTTCCATCATCAGCGTCCTGAATGTCAGTGTCGATACAGGGCAGTGGATCACAAGCGGTTTTTCCCTTGCCATGGGCATCGTCATGCCGCTCACTGCGTTTCTGATCACCCGCTTTAATACGAAACCGCTTTTTATCTGTGGACTGCTTCTGTTTATTATCGGCTCCGTGCTTTGTGCCGTCTCAACGTCCTTCGTCCCGATGATGATCGGCCGGATCCTGCAGGCTGCCTCCTCCGGTATCCTGACCGCCATGACCCAGGTCGTGATCCTGTCTATTTTCCCAAAGGAAAAGCAGGGAAGTTATATGGGCTGGTACGGGCTTGCCGTGTCCGCGGCCCCGATCGTTGCTCCGACCATTGGCGGGATCCTTGTCGATTCTCTTGGCTGGCGCAGTATTTTCTGGATCGTAGCCGGTCTGATGGGACTGGTGCTGGTCCTCGCGCTTTTCAGCTTCTCCAATGTACTTCCTGCACGAAAAGCATCTTTCGATGTACTGTCTTTTGCCATCAGTATCTTTGCTTTCGGTGGTATCACGCTTGGCGTCGGACAGCTTTCCTCGAAGGGGATCAGCGACCCGATGACGCTCATCGCACTGGTTGCCGGTATCCTCGGATCGCTGCTGTTTGTATTCCGGCAGCTGCGATCATCGGAACCTTTTCTTGATCTGAGGATCCTGAAATACAGGAATTACACAGTAAGTGTGCTCGGATCCATGGTGCTCTACCTGATCATGATGGGCGGCTCCGTACTGACTCCGCTTTACCTGCAGAGGACTCTTGGCTTTTCTGCCACGGTTTCCGGTCTGCTGACGCTGCCAGGTTCCCTGTTGTCCATGATCTGTTCTCCGATCGCCGGTAAGATATATGACAAACTTGGAATGAAAAAGCTATTTATGATCGGGGGATGTATGTTCCTTCTCGGTAATGCGGGTATGGCTTTCCCTGAGTCATTACCGGTACTCATCATAGCCTACTCTATCCGCTGCGGTGCGATCTCGTTCATGATGATGCCTTTTGTTACCTGGGGTATCGCGGGGATCAAAGACAATAATTCAACAGCTCACGGCACAGCCCTGCTAACTTCTCTTCGAACGATCGCGGGTGCCATTGGTACTGCGGTATTTGTAGGGATCATGTCCAGTGCGGCGCAAAGTGCCGCAGGGATCGCCAGCCCGAATCCCGGCACTTACGGCTTCAGGATAGCCGCTGTCGGAATGGCCGCTATCTCACTCTTTATGTACATTGCCGGTATGATCCTGATACGGGATGAAAAACCAAAGAGGACAGGAAAATAACATTTCTATAGAAAAAGAAAGGTCACCTGGCTGTTCAAACCGGGTGACCTTGTTTTTCAGGACATTTGTCTTAATCGTACCGCTCGTCGATGACGCGCTTGGTCTTCTTCTCGCTTCTGGGCAGCAGGCCGTTCTCGACGACCTTCACCAGCGGCGTGAAGCCGATCACGCTCTTGACCTTCGTGGCGATCCGCTTTGCCAGATCCAGGAAGTCGATATGGCCGTTCGTCTCGACGTAGATACGCATGGTATCCTTGCCGTCCAGATGGGAGATGCGGATCTGGTACTCGCTGGAGACCTCCGGGAATCCCTGCAGGATCTCTTCGATCTGGCTCGGGAATACGTTGACGCCTTTGATCTTCATCATATCGTCGGTACGGCCCATAATGGTACCGAGGCGCGGGTGTTTGGAGCCGCAGGGGCACTCGCCCGGAATGATCTTCGAAAGGTCGTGCGTGCGGTAGCGGATCAGCGGCGCGCCTTCCTTGACAAGAGTGGTGATGACGATCTCACCGAACTCGCCGTCCGGGACAGGCTTCAGCGTCTTCGGGTCGATGATCTCGATGTAGAGGTAATCATCCC